>CAYXDZ010000005.1:0-24769 GCA_964463815.1 uncultured Verrucomicrobiota bacterium
TGGCCGTTTTCCTGGTACAGGTTGGCCACCACTTCGACTTCCTGATGCCGGCCGGTCTGGCTTTCCAGTGGCAGATCCTCGTAACGGACCTCGTGGTTGCGCTTCAGGTTGCGGAACATCTCCTGGCTCGCGACTTCATCCTGGAGCAGGCCAATCTCGAACAACTCCTTGCCGACCAGTTCCGCATTCGGGTAGCCGAGCAACTGCGTCATGAATGGATTGGCCTCGGTGATCTTGCGGGTGACCGGGTCGAGGAGCAGGACGCCGTCGTGTGCCGCTTCAAACAACCGGCGGTAGCGAATCTCGGAAACCCGCACCTTGTCCTCCACCTGCTTGCGCTCCGTGATGTCCACCACCACCACCCGGCATTCGCCCTGGTTCGCCGAGCATCGCGCCTCGATGTTCACCGTCTGGAGGG
The DNA here is from genome assembly GCA_964463815.1 of uncultured Verrucomicrobiota bacterium. GTDB lineage: Bacteria > Verrucomicrobiota > Verrucomicrobiia > Limisphaerales > RI-55 > RI-55. Next base: position 419 of record CAYXDZ010000005.1, read on the forward strand.
GCCCACCAGTTCCCGACAGTTCAAAGTCACCGCTGTGTCTGGTCTGGCCGGCGAACACCTGCTTGAGAAAATTCTGAAACGCGGGCCGGGCGGCCACCGCGACCAGCCGGCTAAAGGTTCGGCCGATCAACTCGGCGCGGGCCACTCCCACCAGGCGTGCCCCGGTGAGATTAACTTGCTGGATCGCGCCCTCCTTCGAGAGCGTGAAATAACCCACCGGCGCAAAATCGTAGAGATCGGCGTATTGCTCCAGCGACTCCTCCATCCGATCCCGGGACTCCTGCAACTCCGCGTTCTGCAATTCCAGTTCGACTTGATGAACCTGGAGTTCGTGGACCAACCGCGCGGTGTCTGTCTCGGTCCGCGGGTCGGCGGGGGTTGCTTTGGCTTGCTTCTGTTGCGCGGCCACGGCCGCCTCGGCACGGCGACGCAGCTCGGCCAGCATCGGCCGATGGGCCGCCTCCTCACCGCCCGGAGCCGGGGCCTCATCCAACACCAGCGGCGGCCTTGGCGTCGCTTTGGCGCGGGATTTTGGTTTTGGCTTCATGGTGGGAGGGAGCAGTTATCAGTTAGCAGTGGTCAGTGGTCGGTGGTCGGTGGTCGGTGGTCGGTGGTCGTGGCGCGGTGGCATTATGATATATTTCGTTAAGGGCTCAGTTTGCCATGCGCTCATCATCGGCAGCTACTTACTGTACACGGCTTGCTTCACTGTTTACCCTTCCTGCCTGCGGTTTTCTTTTTCACCCTGCGCGACGCTGTCAGGGCAGGCGTCGCCTCCGGCCGGGTGCCTTCCGGAGCCCGGTTGGGATCGCGGCTGCGCAACTTGGCCTCCAGCGTCTTCGCGGCGGTGATGTCCGCAAAGGTGATGACCACGCCGTCAATCCGGTCGTCCGCGGTGCGGTAGGGCATGATGCGCACGGTGAACCAGCGGCCGTCGCGCGCGGTGATGGGTTTCTCCAGGGCGGACAGTTTCCGCAGCACCTCGCGCGCATCCGCGGCCAGTTCCGGATAGCGCAACTCCGAGGCGAGGTCGGTGATGGGCCGGCCCACGTCGGCCGGGATGAGCTTGATGATCTTCACCGCCTGGGGGGTGAACCGGCGTACGTTGAGATCCTTGTCGAGGAACAGGGTCGCGATGTCCGTGCTGTCGAGCAGGTTCTTCATGTCGTTGCTCGCCCGCGACAGTTCGTCCACCTTGGCCTGCAGCTCGTTGTTGACCGTCTGCAGTTCCTCGTTGAGCGACTGCATTTCCTCCTTGGAGGTGGTGAGTTCCTCGTTGGTGGATTGAAGTTCTTCGTTGGTGGATTGCAGCTCCTCGTTGGCGGAGCGGAATTCTTCCTGCGACGTCTGCATTTCCTCGTGGACGCCGCGGGCCTCGGCGCGGACGCGCAGGAGTTCCTGCTCCAACTCCACCATCTGTGTGCCGCGGGTGCCGGATTTCTCGGATCGTCCGGTGGACGGGCTCCCCGCGGGCCGGGGCGCGTCGGTGAAGACGATCATCACCAGGCCACGCAGCCCCCCGGGGTCGTCGAGGCACTGAATCGCCACATCCACAAACTGCTGCCCGCCGTTGGTTCCGAGCTTGAGCCCGTGAAGCGTGACGCGCTCCTTTTGCCGGAGCACTTTCTGAAATGCGGCGGACAATTCGTAGCGCAGGGTTTCCCGGGCCATCACGAAGATGTTCCAGTTGGCCTTGCCGGCCGCCGGTTCCAGATATTTGCCGGTCCGGCCGCTGATATAAAGGATGTCTCCCTTGTCGTTCACCAGCACGGCCGACGGCGCGTACTGTTGCAGGATGAACTTGTCGGCCAGCGACTGGAGACTGGCCGGCGGCAACGGCGTGGCCGGAGCCTCGGGGCCGCCGGGCGGAAGGGCATGGAACGACGAAGGAAATTCGATGGGCTCGGGCTTCAGTGGGGTCTCCGTCCGACGGAAGATTCGCGCCTTGGCGTTGAGCGGCACAAACAGGCCCGTGTTGCCGCCAATCGTCTCCGCGCTGCCCAGAAACAGAATGCCGCCGGGGGTGAGACTATAATGGAACAGCGGCATGAGCTTCTTCTGCACCTCGGCGGTCAGGTAGATCAGGAGATTGCGGCAGGTCAGGAGGTCCAGCCGGGTGAAGGGCGGGTCCATGATGAGATTCTGCGGCGCGAAGATCACCATTTCGCGTATCTCCTTGCGCACCCGGTAGCCGTGTTCCTCCCGGGTGAAGAACCGCTTCAACCGTTCCGGTGAAACGTCGGCGGCGATGTTCTCCGGGAACACGCCCTGCCGCGCCTTGTCGATCGCGTCCCGGTCCAGGTCGGTGGCGAAGATCTGCAACACCAGATTGCCCTTCGCCTTCGCCTTCTCCACGGCCTCCCGGAACACCATGGCCAGCGAGTAGGCCTCTTCGCCGGTGGAACAACCCGCCACCCACGCGCGCAGCGTATGACCCGCCGGCCAGTTCGCCAGCAGCAGCGGAATGGCCTGGTTGCGCAACTGCTCCCAGGCGGCGGGATCACGGAAGAAATTCGTCACGCCGATCAGCAGCTCCTTGAAGAGCAGATCCAGCTCCTGCGGGTTCTCCTGCAAGTAGCGGACGTAGGCCGGCATCTTCTGAATCTGATGAATGCCCATGCGCCGCTCGATCCGGCGAAAGAGGGTGTTGCGCTTGTACAGGGTGAAGTCCTGGCCCGTGTGGGCGCGCAACAAAATGACCGCCTTCTCCAGGGCGCTGTGCGTCTTGTCTTCCACGGTTGCCTCGGCCCGGGCGATCAGCGGCGTGCGTTGGAGATAGGCGAGGATCTTGCCCGGCAACTCCTCCACCGGGGCGACCAGATCCGCCAGCCCGGCGTCGATGGCGCTCCGCGGCATCCCGTCAAACTTGGCGGTGTCCGGCTGTTGCACCAGCACCACGCCGGCCTTCTCCTTGATGGCCCGCAACCCCAGCGTGCCGTCGGAACCCATGCCCGAAAGAATCACCCCGATGCTGTGCTCCTGCTGGTCCTGCGCCAGCGAGCGGAGAAAGAAATCAATCGGCAGGCGCAGCCCCCGCGGGGCCGCCGGCGCGAGCAGGTGCAGCACCCCGTGCAGGATGGACATGTCCTTGTTTGGCGGGATCACATAGACGCAGTCCGGCCGCACCGTGGTGCGGTCCTTGACCTGGATGACCTTCATGCCGGTCGCGCGCTGGAGCAGCTCGGGCATGATCCCTTTGTGCGTGGGGTCCAGGTGTTGCACGATGACCAGGGCCAGCCCGCTTTCCGCCGGTACGTTCTTCAGAAACTGTTCCAGGGCTTCGAGCCCGCCGGCCGATGCGCCGATGCCGACGATGGGGATGAAGGGGCCCGCCACCGCCGCCTTGGTCGGCCGGTCAGTGCCTTTGTCCCGCTTGCCGAACCGGCGGACGGGTGAGCTTTTTTTGGTCATGCGCTTTTTCACGGGCTTTGAGCATGGCAGGTTGCAGCCGGGTTGGATAGTCCCGTGAAGCACGAACGATCCAAACGGTCGGCCAACCTCCCAGCACCTTCAAAGAGCCGGGGAAACGCCCCAACCGTTTGCGGAATCTGGCAACGTCAAGACCTCGGCACAATTCCGTGCACGGTTGGCCGCCAGTTGATGCCCGATCACCCTTCCTTGTCCATGGGGTGAACACCCCATCGCCACGCGCGGGCGTTTCCGCCCAAGGTGGGCGTGGACCATTCACCCATGACTCCAGACGTTCGCAAAGTTGCCTTTCTTGGCGATTACCCGCCCCGCAAGTGCGGCATCGCCACCTTCACCTCGGACCTTCGCTGCGCGGTGGCCGCGGAGTATCCGGCGATGAAGTGCTTGGTGGTGCCGGTCAATGACGTCACCGAGGGCTATGATTACCCGGCGGAGGTGCGCTTTGAAATTGCGGAGCAGGATCTGCCATCGTACCTGCGCGCGGCGGACTTTCTCAACATCACCGAGGTGGACGTGGTGTGCGTGGAACATGAGTTTGGCATTTTCGGCGGGCCGGCGGGCAGTCACTTGCTGGCACTCCTGCGGGAGCTGCGCATGCCGATCGTCACCACCCTGCACACGATCCTGCGTGATCCGAACCAGGAACAACGACGGGTGATGCGCGAGCTGGTCCGGCTCTCCACCCGGCTGGTGGTGATGACCGAACGGGGCCGGGAGTTTCTGCGCGACATCTACCAAGCGCCGGAGGCGAAGATCGACCTCATCCCCCACGGCATTCCCGACATGCCGTTCGCGGACCCGGACCACTTCAAGGACGAGTTCGGCGTGGGCGGCCGGCAGGTGATCCTGACGTTCGGGTTGCTGTCGCCGAACAAGGGCATCGAGTTTGCGCTGCGCGCGTTGCCGGACATCGTCCGCGAATTCCCCGACAGCGTGTACATCGTGCTCGGCCAGACGCATCCGAATCTGCTGCGGGAAGAAGGCGAGGCGCACCGGCTGAGTCTGGAACGGCTGGCCCACGACCTCGGGGTGCAGCGGCACGTCGTGTTCTTCAACCGCTTCGTCGAGGTGGAGGAACTGATGCGGTTCATCGGTGCGGCGGACATCTATCTCACGCCGTACCTGACCGAGTCGCAGATCACCTCCGGCACCCTGGCCTATGCGTTTGGCAACGGGAACGCCGTGGTCTCCACGCCGTACTGGCATGCCGCGGAACTGCTGGCGGAGGGATGCGGCCGGCTGGTGCCGTTCCGCGACGCCCCGGCCATCGCCGGGGCGGTGGTGGAACTGCTGCGGGATGAACCCTTGCGCCAGCAAATGCGCCGGCACGCCTATCAACAGGGGCGCGCCATGGTGTGGAGCCGGGTGGCGATGCTGTATGCGGAGTCCTTCGAGCAGGCGCGCCGGGATCACACATTCGTCGGCCGCAAGTCGTCCGCCATCAAGACCCTGGACGAGCAACCGGGACAGTTGCCCGGCTTGAAGCTGGATCACCTGTTTCGCATCAGTGATTCGACCGGCATCTTTCAACACGCCAGTTTCACGGTTCCCAATTTCGCCGAGGGCTATTGCACGGACGACAACGCCCGGGCGCTGGTGCTGGCTCTGATGGTTCAAAAGCTGGGCCACGACTCGCCCGCCTTGAGCGCGCAGGCGGCCACCTACGCCGCGTTCCTGCATCATGCTTTCAACCGCTCGAACGGGCGGTTCCGCAACTTCATGAGCTTCGACCGCCGCTGGCTGGACGAGGTCGGTTCGGAGGATTGCCATGCGCATGCGCTCTGGGCGCTGGGGTTGTGCGTGGCGGAAGCGGCCGAGGACGGCTTGCAGATGCTGGCGGTGGAATTGTTCGAGCTCGCGCTGCCGGGGACGGTCGAGTTTACGTCCCCGCGCGCGTGGTCCTTCACCCTGATCGGGATCGGGGAATATCTGCGGCGGTTCAGCGGGGACCGGCGCGCGAACCAGATCCGCGACGCGCTGACGGCGAAGCTGATGCAACGCCAGGCCGATGCCGCCACGGGCGACTGGCACTGGTTTGAGGACGTGGTTTCCTACGCGAACGCGCGACTGCCGCAGGCGTTGATTCTCAGCGGACGTTCCACCAACAATCCGGAGATCCTGGAAACCGGCCTGAAGGCGTTGCGCTGGCTGGTGAAATTGCAAACCTCCGCGGCCGGCTCGTTCCGACCCATCGGTTCCAACGGCTTCCATCCGCGGGGCGGGGAGCGGGCGATCTTCGATCAGCAACCCGTCGAAGCCATGGCCACGGTGTCGGCGTGCATCGAAGCGTATCACGCGACGGGCAAACCGTTCTGGGTCGCGGAGGCGCGCCGGGCCTTTGAATGGTTTCTGGGGCGCAACGATCTCGGCCTGGCGCTCTACGACGCGAGCACGGGCGGCTGTCGCGATGGCCTGCATCTGGACCGCGTGAGCCACAACGAGGGCGCCGAATCCACGCTGGCCTTCCTCATTGCACTCGCGGAAGAGCAGGCCTTGCGCAACACCCTCACCAGTTTCAAGGAACCCGACAGCCCGTAGCGCATTCGGGCGAAGCGATATCAAAGTCAGAACCATGAACCCACAAAGAACCCCGCTGCTGCACGCCAAGCGCATCGGCCCGACGCTGACCCCGGATCATTCCCGCGTGTTGATGCGGCCGTTTCGTCCCACCACCGACGACATCGCGCGGCGCATCGTCGGCCGGATCATGGCGTTGCCGGAGGATGAAGTGGCCCGTTTGCTGGAGCTGGTGTTCGGGGAGTTCGCGGACCGGCATCAGCAGGTGGAACGCATTTTGGGCAATCACTTTGAACAGGTGCGCCTGCACCTCAACCCGGGGGCGGAACCGTCACCGGAACGACAACTCCTGATCGGGGCGTATTTTACGCATGAGTATTCACCGGAGTCGGCGGCCTTGTTCAATCCCTCCATCGTACCGCATCCCGACCAGTCGGGTGTGCCGCCGGGCGCGCGACGGTTCATTCTGAGCTTGCGCGCCACGGGGGAAGGCCACATTTCCTCGATCACCTTTCGCACCGGTACGGTCAGCGCGCGGCACCGGATCACCCTCACGCCGCCCGTGCCGTTTGCGATGGAACCGGAACGGGTGCTCAATGGCGCTTACGAGAAAACGCTGTTCGCCCACAAGCTGGAGGAGGCGGGCGTGCAGAACGACTTTTGCCGGCGTGTCCTGGGCAAGCTGCACGAGGACTTCACCTTGAAGGAACTGCATGCCGTGCTGGCGGCTTCGGGGCTGACGGAAACCTCCGATGCGACGGCGGCCCGCGCCGCGCGCGGCATCCTGCTGCTCGCCGAATCGAACTACGAAGTGAACTTTGCGCCCGACAGCCGGGTTTCCCAGCGGATCCTGTTTCCCTCGGCACCCAGCCAGAGCAACGGCATCGAGGACGCGCGCTTCGTCCACTTCCGCAAGGACGACGGCACGTTCACGTATTACGCGACCTACACCGCCTACGACGGCAAGATCACGCTGCCGCAGTTGTTGGAGACGCCGGACTTCCTGCACTTCAAGTTCAACACCCTCAACGGCCCCGCGGTGCAGAACAAGGGCATGGCGTTGTTCCCGAGGAAGATCAACGGCCGCTACTTCATGCTCTCGCGCCAGGACGACGAGAACATCCTGCTGATGTCCTCGGACAACATCCATTTCTGGCAGACGCCCCAGATCTTGCTTTGCCCCTCCCAACCCTGGGAGTTCATCAAAATGGGCAACTGTGGTTCGCCGGTCGAAACGGAGGCCGGTTGGCTGGTGTTGAGCCACGGTGTCGGCGCGCTGCGGAAGTATTGTCTCGGTGCCTTCCTCCTGGATTTGGAGGATCCGACCAAGGTCATCGGCCGGCTGCGCGAGCCGTTGCTGTGCCCGAACGAGGCGGAGCGCGAGGGCTATGTGCCCAACGTGGTGTACACTTGCGGGATGCTGCTTCACGGCCGGGAGTTGGTCATTCCTTACGCGATGAGCGATTCCGCCACCAGCTTCGCCACCGTATCGCTTGATCCGCTGCTGGCGGCGATGGAGCTGAGCAAAGCATGAAAGCCTTCACTAAATATTGTGCCCGGCTGCGCCACCGGGCGTTTCGCGGCCTCATGCGGGTCTTGTTCACGGAGGCGGCGATTGGCCGGGGCGAGTCTGTCAGCTCCATGAGGCCCCCCGATCACCAGTCGCAACCGGCGGGCGACCGTTCCTCGGAGGCGGCCGACGCCGGGCAGGCCCAGGCGGGGCGGACGCGCACGAACGTCTCGCCTTCGGGGCAGGGTTAAGCCCCATGGCCACCTGATCTCGAGCAGCTTAATTTCGTGGCCTGGCTGAAAGTGTGAACTGTGCATTCACGCGGACAGTCCTGCGTAACCAACCTCAATCCCATCCCACTCATCATCATGAACAAACTGGAAATCAAAGGCGACTGGAACATTGCCAAGGGCAAATTGAAACAGAAATGGGGCCAGCTCACGGACGACGATCTCCAATACGCTGACGGTCAGCAGGAGGAATTGATTGGCCGGCTCCAGAAACGCACCGGGGAAACCCGGGAGGCTGTCGAGAAGGCCGTGAACGAGTCCTGCGCCGCCGGCGGTTGCTGCTGAGGCGCCCCCGATCGTACCCCACAGTCAGAGCCAGCCAGCCGCTCAGGAACCTTGGGCGGCTGGTTTCATTTCAAGCGCCGCTGTGGAACGCGGAACGGCGATCAGGGTCAACCAGCTTTGGCCGGATCGTTGAATGGGGAGCGCCCGCGTCCCGCGTGCCGTCGTGGCCGTCCCGGCCCCGACCGCGTTCCTCCAGCTATCCCCGCATCGTTTGGTGGGCGAAAGCAGGAACCACGAGGTTTCCGGCGCGACGCCGGAAACCACCCGCCGGAGGCGGGTGTTCCGCAACCGCAGCGTTCCGGCTCAGATTGGCAGCCCGGTCACCGAATGAGGGTGGCAGGGGAATTGGCAGGTAGGGGATCACCCCATATTGCAACGCAGCCGCTCGGGGCAAAGTTGATTCAACAGCACACTCGAAGCCCTCGAAGAGCGTCTCGGGGGCAACCACATATAAGAACAGAAACATAAAACCACCAGTCAGCAGGTAGGGTTCTACCCCATAGCCCCCCGGCCGTGAGCATCCCTACTGTTACCCCGTTAGTTTAGAAAAAAACGACCGGCTGTGCCCGCCCACGGGTTCAGCCACAACTCAACAAATCCAATGAAAACAAAACCCATCCTGGCCCTCGCGGTCGGCACCGTGCTGATCACAGCACTGACCGGCAGCGTGCAGGCCGTTCCCATCGCTGGCGTCATCTCCTTCTCGGGATCGGCCAGTACCGATAACAGCAACCTTGAAAACGCCACCGAGTTCCTGACCTTCGGGACGGTCTCGGTGGGACAAGAAGCCGGCCTCTCGGGAGACTACGCGGGCACCGGGGGGAAGGCGGTCACCTTTACGCCATTCACCTTTGACCCCGTGGGTGCCAGCCTGCCCGTTGCCCCGTTGTGGACCTTCACGGTCGACGGGATCACGTATTCCTTCACCCTGGAGTCGCTAAATGTGGACTTCGTTTCTCCGGGCTTTCTGAACCTCTCGGGGTTCGGCACGGCTTCGATCACGGGTAAGGAGGATACCGACGGTCTGTTTCTCTTGTCCGGACAAACATTCAGTGGCGAAGCGAACTTTACCTTCTCCGCCTCCACCGAAGTCCCGCCCCCGACCAATAACGTTCCGGATGGTGGCGCCACCGCCCTGCTGCTCGGCTTCAGCGCGTTGGGTTTTGGATTGTTGAAGCGCAAAGTTGCGGCCTGATCCAGCGACCTGAGGCGTTCCTCCGAGGCCTGGGCAGCTTTTCCTGCCCGGGCCTTTTTCCTTTGGCCCAGGGCGGACGGGACGGCCCAGGAAGAGTCGAGCTCGCGGCCGCCGCGCGCCTTCAACACGGAGTCAAACCTTGATGCGCATGAAACCTCTCCCGTCCTTCGTCGCCGCCCTGCTCTGGAATTCTTTCTGTATATCGTCAGGTCAGGCTGCCGCCACTTTCACTCTCGTGGACGCCGGATTGCCGGGCCTGGCAAACAGCTCGGTGGCGTGGGGGGATCTCAACAACAATGGCCGGCTGGATCTCGTGGTGACCGGAACCGACGGGGATTTCAACCTGCTGGCGCAGGTGTGGCAGAACGTGGGCGGCCACGAGTTCACCAACATCACCGCCGGTTCGCCGGGGCTGCCACCCGTGAGCAGCGGATCCGTCGTCTGGGGCGATTATGACAATGATGGCCACTGGGATTTTTTGGTGTCCGGCTTTGCGGGTCTGGATGCCGGCGGTCTTCCCATGCGGATCACGCAAGTGTGGCGCAACCTCGGTGACGGCAATTTTTTGAATGCGAACGCCGGCCTGCCGGGCACCGTTAATGGGGCGGCCGCCTGGGGGGACTTCGACAACGATGGCGACCTGGACCTCCTGCTGACCGGCTTTTCGCAAGCCGGTGCCCGGGCTGAGGTCTGGAGAAACGATGGAGCCGGCGGGTTTGTAAACAGCAACGCCGGACTTACCGGCGTTTTCTACAGCTCGGTGGCGTTGGGGGATTACGACTATGACGGCCGCACCGACCTTCTGCTGGCCGGCACCACCAACGGCTTTGTCAGCGGGGCGCTCACACAATTGTGGCGCAATCTCGGAGGGGGCGTTTTCACCAACCTCAACGCCGGGCTGCCGGGTGTTTCCAAAGGTGCGGTGGCCTGGGGTGACTTCGACAACGATGAGCGGTTGGACATCCTGGTGACCGGTTACACCAGCACGGGATCCATCGCGCAAGTATGGCGGAATCTCGGCGACGGCCATTTTGTCCTGACCGATTCCGGGTTGCCGGGCGTTTCCCAAGGGAGCGTGGCAACGGGTGACTTTGACAATGACGATTACCTGGATGTCCTTTTAAGCGGCGTGGCGGCAAGCGGCACGCTCATTTGCGAGCTGTGGCGAAACCAGGGCGACGGCACGTTCAGCAACCTGGACGCCGGCCTGCCCGGTGTGCGGGCCGGGGCCGTTGCCTGGGCTGACTTCGACAATGACGGCCGGCTGGACATTTTGATGACCGGTTTTGATGCCGGGAACAATGTCATCGGCTGGCTCTATCGAAATGACACGGCACCGGGGAACCGCCCCGTGCCGCGCCTGTTTGCCACCGCAGTACGAGGCAACGGTGATTTTGAGTTTTCCTTCAAGGGCCAGACTGGTCTGCCTTATTTGATCTGGACCTCGACGAACGTCCTTGAGTGGACCGTGCTGGGCGCCCCGCGCGAGGTCAGCCCGGGGCGGTTTCAGTTTCGCGACGGTCAGGCGAGTGACCACAGCATTCGCGTCTATCGAACGAGTTCTCCGTAAGTACTCAGCGCGGATCGGTCTTGCGCCGTCGGACCGAACCAATGGGGTGAACACCCCATCGCGCGAGTGGGAGGCTCTCCCCACAATGAGTTTGTTTTGAAGGACACCAACAATTTCCCCGCCGGGCGCGAACTTATGTTGCTAAAATATCTCGAGACCACTTCCCCTGCGACCAGGCAGTCGGCACGCCCATCCGTCAGCACGCGAGCGGATGCAGCTGCGCGCATCCTCATCGTTGACGACGACCCCGACATCCGGCGCAATTATTCCGAAGTCTTGATTCGTGCGGGGTACCGGGTGGACAGCGCCCCGGACCTCGCGGCCAGTTGGAGCTTGGTGGATGCCTGGAGACATGGTGCGCAGGGCTACAATCTCTTGATCACCAACAACCTGGCCCAGACGTCCGACCCGCAGCAGGCCATACCGCCACATTTCATCCCTATGACGTTGCTGGTCGTGCTATCACTCCAGGCCGGTCCAGAGCACGTCGAGCGCATCCAGTTGGCGGCAATCCTGGCGCGGCCTTTCGATCCCAGGCGGTTACCCGAAAGGGTGGGGACGATTCTTCACAACACCCAGGGGGCCAATCTCAGGTGAACCGCTGGTTTCCCGGTCATCGCTTGTTTCGCGGTGGCAGAGCCATTCAGTGGATAAAGCCGGCTCAAACCAGCGCCCTTCGGGTTACACCCCATGGCCAGAACCGCCGGCGTCCCTAGGGTGGCACCTATGAAAAAAATCATGACCAGCGGACTGCTGATCGCAGCAACCCTCCTGCTGTCTGCCACCAGGCCGGCTCAGGGGGCCGATGAAACCAACTACAACTACCATGGCGATGAACTTTTTCGCGCCAACGAGCTGAGCCTCGATCTGTTTGGCTCGGGCTCGGTGGGGCAGCAAACCCTCGACGATCTCAGCGGTTTGCGGGTCAGTCAGGATGTCCGGCTGGGAGCGGGCCTGGGTCTGAATTACTTCTTCACCCGAAACTTCGGACTGAGCGCGGAGGCCTACTCCGAAAACACCGGCCACAGCCTGGTGGACAATGCCTCCACCAGTTTGATCTGGCGCTTTCCCCTGGGTGAAAGTGGCTTTGCTCCCTACGTGTTTGGCGGCGGTGGTCGGCAGTTCGATCCGCTTGAATTGTGGTTCGGCCAGGCCGGAGGTGGCCTGGAATATCGCTTCACCCCGGAGATTGGCATCTTCACCGACGCCCGTTACGTGTTCACCGAAGAAACCAAGGATCACGGCGTCGCCCGGGCGGGTGTGCGCTTCGCGTTTTAGTCCACCCTTTCCCCGCCTGCGCACCGCCGGAAACCTCCGGCGGTGTTTTCGCTGTCGGGCGGAACTTCAAGACCCCGATGCGGCCGCACCGCCCGTTCCCAAGTGATAGGGTTTCACCCCATGTCGGGCGGCGGGCGGGAGCAGTAGTTTGAGCCATGGCCGGGTGACCACCACCCTCCTGCACTCAACGGAAAACAAGCTCATGCAAACCAAACTATTGTTCATCACCTGCCTTGCCCTCGCGACCCTGGCCTTGGGCTGCGATCAGGGACCGACCACTTCCCAAAAAATGGAAGAAGTCAGCGCGGCCGGCCGGGCAGCCACACCGGCGCAGACGGATTACACCTACGCGCAGCGGACCGAGTTCAAGGCCAAGATGCAAAGCCAGGTGGCCGAGATCAACAAAGACATCGACCTGCTCGCCGCCCGGATCGAGCAATCCAGCGACGCGGTCAAGGCCGAGGCCGCCCCGCGGCTTAAAGCCCTGCGCGATCAGGCCGCCGTTCTGAACAAGCAGATCGACGAAGCGGACGACGCCACCGAATCGACCTGGGAATCCGTGAAGAGCGGCACACAGAAAGCCTATGACGCCATGAAGGAGGGTTTTCAGGAATCGCGCCAATGGCTGAGCGAGAAGATCGCGCCGTAGTTCGGCGTAACCGCAAACAGGCAACCCTCCACTCTCGAAAGAAGGCTAATCACCATGCACGCAACCCACGCTCAAGGATCATTTCGAAATTGGCTGCTCGTCACCGGTTTACTGGGTGCCGTGCTCTTCGCGCCCCCGGTTGCACCCGCTGCCAAAACCCGCGCCGCCAGGCAGCCCGGTGGCAAGGGATTAGTCAAAGACCGTCCCGTCGGCCGGAAGATCATGAGCGCTTGAACCCCGTGCGAGAACTCCGGCTCTCAAGCGCGCCGGATGTTCGGCACAGTGAACGCCCCGCAACCGTTCATGTCCGGGCGTCGAGATCGGCAAAGTTCGGTAAACCAAAAAACCTCAATTGAACGCAAGCCTGGAGCAATAGCGGCCCGCTTCGGCAAACCGGTCCTCACAACCCATATTAAAAAATAGGATCACATTCATTGAGCGCGTTGCCCTTCTGCTGGCCGCCGCCGGGTGAATGCATCCGGTCGGCCTTGAGGCGACCCAATCCCAGGTCAAAGGGCCAGATCATGAATGAGAACGGACAGATGCTGGACGCCCTCGGGCGATCCGGAATGTTTCAGCGTTACCAGCGGGCCTATACCGAGGCCACCGCGATGCCGCTGGCCTTGCGTTCGGTCGGGGCGTGGAAGCTTCCTTTTCGCGGCCAGCGCAACGAGAACGGTTGGTGCGCCCTCATGAGCGCGAAGAGTCCAACCTGCGCCGCCTGCCTGCAGGTGCAGGAGAAACTCGCGCAGGGCGCCATGGATGGGCCGGCAACGGTCACCTGTGTCTATGGCCTCTGCGAAACAGCCGTTCCGGTCAAGCTGGGCCGGCAAACCATCGGATTCCTGCAAACCGGCCAGGTCATGCGGCAGAAACCGACCGCAGCCGCGTTCAAGCGCGCGCTCGGCACGGCCGCCGAGCTCGGAGTGAAGCTGGAACCTGCCGCCGCGAAGCAGGCCTATTTCAAGACCCCGGTCGTTTCGCGGAAGAAGCTGGACTCATTTACGGGACTGCTGGCCGAGTTCGCCGACCACCTGGCGGTGAAGAGCAATCAGCTCTCGATGCAGGTGGCCAACGCCGAGCCGCCGGTCATCACGACGGCCAAACAGTTCATTCGCACGCATTTCACCGAGGATCTTACGCTGGGGCGGATCTCGGCGGCGGTTCACGTCAGCACCTTCTATTTCTGCAAACTGTTCAAGCAGGCGACCGGGCTCACCTTTACGGATTTCCTCAGCCGGCAACGAATTGAGATGGCGAAGAACCGCTTGCTCAACCCGCATTTGCGGGTCAGCGAGATCGCCTATGACGTCGGCTTTCAGTCGCTGACGCATTTCAACCGTGTTTTTCGGCGAATCACGGGCATGTCGCCGACCAAGTTTCGCGCGCTCCTGCCGGGGCAGGCCTGATCGGGCCCGGCACCACCGGGCCCGCCCGGCGGGCGGGCTTGGGAGCGGGTGGATGGGGATCTCACCGTTAGGGTTACACCCCATGGCGAGGCGCGGTGCGCACGCATAGGATGAAGAGGCTTGGGAGACCAGGCGGAACTGAGGCAAAAAAACATGATCAACTCAATTAAACGCATCGTTGCGCTACTTTTCGTCACCACCGTTCTGGCGTTCGCCGCCACGGGTTGCAACACGGCCCACGGCTTCGGCAAGGACATGGAGAACGCCGGCGACAAAATCCAGGAAGGCACCGACTAATCTCCGCCGGCCATGTCCGCCGAGCGATCCATCACCGCGCAGGCGCATCGCCCGTCCGTCCGGCACGCGTTCAGCAACCTGGGCGGGGCGGTCTGGCATCAGTGGCACGAACTCCTGCACACGGCGGCGGTGACCGGCACCGTGCTCGTTGAAGGCGCCCGGCCACGCAACTGGAACCTCGCGGGCCGGACGGCGTTTTCCCGGCAGGTGCTCGCGCTCGGTATTGAACCGCTCGGGTTCGTCGCCGCAGTCGCCGGGTTCGTCGGCATTTCCGTGGTCGTGCAACTCAGCTTCTGGGCGGGGGAAGCCGGTCAGTCCCGACTGCTCGGGCCGTTGCTCGTCGCGGTCGTGGCGCGGGAACTTGGGCCACTGTTGATCAACCTCGTTGTGATCGTTCGCAGTGGCGGTGCGATGACCACCGAACTGGGCCGGCTCCAAAACCAGGGAGAGCTCACCCGGCTGGCAGCGCACGGTGGTGGCCCGCTCCGCCAACTGGTGCTGCCGCGCATATTGGGCATGGCTGTGGCCACTTTCAGCCTCACGATCGTGTTCACGTTCGTGGCGCTGGCCAGCGGTTTTCTCTTCGCCGCCTGGATGGGCAAGGGCGGTCGGGACGTGCTGCTGTTCGCGGACACCGTGGCCAGCGCAATTCAGCCCAAGGACATTTTCAACATCCTGGCCAAAAGCATCCTGCCCGCGCTCTTTGCCAGCGCGACTTGTTGCGTGGTTGGACTGGGAACGGGCGGATCGGCGGCGGAACTCCCAGCGGCCACGCAGCGGGCGCTCGCCCGGTCCATCACGGGACTGCTGATCATCTCCGCGGTGGTTTCGCTGCTGACGTATCTCCGGACATGAACTCACCCCACCCGCATTCTGGAACCGGCGCATCCGCGGACCCTGTGCCCCGGTCCTCCGAGCCTTTCAAGTTTCGCCGGGTGAATGAAATCACGGGCGTGTTCGTGCTCGTCGTGATCGCCGCGCTGATCCTCGCCGTGGTCTGGACGGGTCGGAGCCAGCGCTGGTTCAAGGGCAACGTCACCTTGCGCATCGAGTTGCCCGAGACCGGAGCGGCCGGCATCCGGGAGGGCTCGGAGGTGTACTTCCTCGGCACCCTCGTGGGTTCGGTGGCGGATGTCGTCGTGGACGAGACCGGCCGGATGGAGGCGGCCACCCGGATCCGCCGCGATTTTTTTCGCTTCGTGCGCGCCGATTCATCGGCCGCCGTCAAAAAGAAGTTCGGCGTGGCTGGTGATTCCTTTTTCGAAATCACGCGCGGTGAAGGTCAGCCGCTGCCGGAGAAGGGCGCGGTCATCGTTTGCAACGAACAGTTCCAAAGCGCCCTGGAACTGGCCGTGGAAGAAGTGCGCGCTGAAGCCATGGTCGTCTTGCAGAAGGTCAACGGTGGATTGGATACGTGGACGCGACTCGGCGCGGATCTTGGTGAAACCCGGCAACGACTGGATCAACTTGCCGTGCGGCTCGACAACCTGGCGGCCGGCGTCGAGGCGGGGCGGGGTGCCGTCGGCCAGTTGCTCACGGAAACCACCCTGACCGAGGAAACGCAGCGGCTGGTGGCGGGCGCGGGCGCGGCCATGAGTGAGTTGCGGACGGTGGTGACCAATCTCAACCTCGCGGTGAAGAACGTTCAGGACGGCACCGTGCGCCTCCCGGAAATCACCGCCGCGGTCGCCGACGAGGCCAGGGAGCTGCCCGGGCTGGTCCAGCAAACGCAGCTTTCGATGCGCGAACTCCAGCGGTTGATCGAAGCCATGCAGCAGCACTGGCTGCTGCGCAAATACGTGAACCCAAACGACCCGCCTTCGAGGCATCCGTCGCCGGCAGCCGAGGCGGTTCCGGAAAAACGAACGCGGAAAGTGTTTCAGTCGCCCAAGGGAGCCGCCCGGTGAGGGTGCTTCCAGACTCTCGTGCAAGCCACGCACCCCGGCCGGGCAGGGTTACACCCCATGGCCGGCAAGCGCAGCAGCGGCCAGCCTGCCTGACTCGGGGGAGGCATTCCTCCCAACCACCAGCAACACCATGAAAACGCTATTTACTGCAGAAGCACTTTCCCAAGGCGGCCGCTCCGGAACCGTCCAGTCGCCGGACCACCTGCTGGAGATTGCGCTGGGCAACCCGCTGGAACGCGGCATTGAGAGTCGCGGGCCCAGTCCTGAGCTGCTGTTCGCGGGAGCCTACGCCGCCTGTTACCACGGTGCCTTGAGCAACGCCGCCGCGAAATTGGGGACGACAGTCAAAGACCATACCGTGCGGGCGCTCGTCAGCCTGATCGAAGATGCTCAAGGCGGTTACCGGCTGGAGGTGGAGCTGCGGGCCCAGCTCCCCGGCCTCGACAGCATCCAGGCCAAGAACCTCATGGAGGTCGCGCACCAAACCTGCCCCTACTCCAAGGCCCTGCGTGGTGATACCAGTGTCACGCTTGCGGTGGACTGAGCCCCCGAAACCGCCGGCCGGTTTCGGACCCTCCAAGTAGGGATTCACCCCATAGGCGAAAGGGCAGCGTCTCCACTAAGTTGCGAACGGTGTTAAAAGCACCACCACCATAAACCAAAAGAAATTCGCCCCATGAAATCAACCTGTTCCCTCACGCGCTGGCTCCTTGCCGGTGCCCTGTTAATCAGTATCGCCTCGCTGCCGGCCGCCGAAACGGATGACCGCATCGAGTCCTCGGCCAAATCATCGCATGTCTTCAAGACCTATTTGAAAGATGACGCGATCAAGACCGTGTCCAAGGACGGCGTCGTCACGCTGACGGGCACCGTCGCGCAGGAGTCCCACCGGGACCTGGCGCAGGACACGGTGGAAGGTCTGCCGGGAGTTAAAAGCGTCGATAACCAGCTCAAGGTCCAAGGCGAAGCCCCGGCCGAACATTCCGACACCTGGATCGGCGTGAAAGTGAAGACCGCGCTGCTGTTTCACCGGAACGTGCGCGCCACCAAGACGGATATCAACGTGCGGGACGGTGTCGTCATCCTGAGCGGCGAGGCTTCCAGCGAGGCCCAGAAGGAACTGACCGCCGAGTACGCCCGTGACGTGGAAGGCGTGAAGGAAGTGAAGAACGAAATGACCGTGGTCACCGATCCGGCCCCGCCCGCCCGGACGGCGGTGGAAAAGATCGATGACGCCTCCATCACGGCCCACGTGAAATCGACCCTGCGGGCGCATTATTCGACGAGCAAACTCAAGCCCAAGGTCGAGACCATGGCGGGAGTGGTGACGCTCAGCGGCGCCGTGAAGAATGCCGCCCAGAAGAGCCTGGTCACGAAGCTTGTCTCCGATGTCGAAGGCGTCGTCAGCGTGACGAACAACATGACCGTGGAAACCGCCGTCTCCCTGCTCCCGGCCGCCCCGGGCACCGTGCAAAACGTGCGGATTGTGGAGAACTGAATAATTCTGGCGGGTGGCTGCCGGCGCGCACCAACGCCCGATGGCAGTCCTTCGCCCGGCAACTGAAAGCAAATCTATGTTATACACGATCGCGGTAGTATTACTCATCCTCTGGGTGCTTGGTCTGGTGACCAGCACCACCATCGGCGGATTCATCCACGTCCTCCTGGTGATCGCCATTGTCATGGTGCTCATCAACGTCATCGGGGGCCGGCGCGCCTGAACCAGGCCGCCGGATCAAACCGGCACCCACAACCCTTTTCCCTGTAATCCTATGAATCGAATCGTTTCTCTCACGCTGTTGATCGGTGGCATCATTCTCACGGTCATCGGGATCAATGCCACCAACTCCTTCAGCTCCGATGTTTCAAATTTTTTCACCGGAGCACCCACAGACAAAGCCATCTGGATGCTGATCGGCGGCATCGTCGCCACCGTCATCGGTCTGGCGGGGACGTTCCTTGGTCGGAAGTCAACCTGAACCAGACCGACCCCAAACCGCGTGTTCATTGAGCCCATGATCGCCAATCACTCGCAGTTTATCGAAGCCCTCAACGAGCGGAAAAAAGTGCGGGTGCGCTTTTATTCTCCGGCCGACAGCGGGGTGGTGGATCGCGTTTGCGCGCCGATGGACTACGGCCCCGGCAAGGACGCCTCAGCCGACGGGTTGCATCGGTACTGGCTGTGGGATGGCGCGGGCACTGCCGACGCGAGCGCCTTGGGTCTCCTGCCGGAACAAGTGGTGGAGCTGCAGGTCCTCGGCGAGACGTTTGATCCGGCTGAATTCGGTGATCATGCCTGGCCGTGGGCCGTCGCCCGCGCTGGGGGTTCGCGGTCTTAAGCGTATGAAATCAAACCCCACCTCCAGCTCGAGACCCGGCCCGGCTTCCAACCTGGATGGTCAGCCCGGCGAACCACCACAAGCCGCGGTGCCAGCGGATGAATCTTCCTGCTTGCGCCGCCTGCGGTTCAACGAACTGGTCAGCACCGGTGACTTGGTGCTGAATGCGCAGCTCGAGTTTGAACCGTGGGAGGGACCGCACGGGTTCCGGGCTGACTCGTTCGTAAAAACGATCTACCGCCGGAAGGACGGCTGCGCGACCGGTGCCACCAGCTCCGAGTGACCCCGGGCGCTGGCCCGGTCGGCAACGAAGTCTTATGAACCCAATCAAAAACTTCTGGCGCGCTTTCAGTGAACCCATCAGGCAGGCTTGGTTCCTTCCCCGAACGCTCGCGCGGGCCGCGCAACGACGTCGCCAGCAGATGATTCTGAATGAGCAGGAAATCGAACGGCTCGACCGGATTCGTAACCCTTCCAAGTACCTTGGAAAGTGATCTGTCCCGGCAACACCGTTCGAACGAAGTGGCATGGCTGACTGGCCGGCATTTTCTGCTGTCTTTCGCGAATGTCGGGATTCCATACGGCAAGGTTTTTCGGGCGGTGGCGCAGTTGGTGAAAGTGGTGGGGCGAGTCCCAAAGCTGAGCACTTGCGAGGGGAGAATGTAACGTCCATTGACAGATGGCCGCCAGGTCTGCGGTCTTTCAGCGGCATTCCAAAATGTAAGAATACTGATCGCGGTTTTTCTCATCCCGGCATCGTCAGTGCTAGAGAGATTGCCATGCTAAAAGCACTGACCAACACCGCCTTCTTCCGGCGCATCGCCGGCACCATCCGGCCCAGGACGTACTGGGGCCGGCTCGGTCAACGGCTGGTGGAAAGCGACAAAAAAGTCATTGTGTACGACATCCGCGGAGTGCTGCACACCACCGATTCGGTGGAGGACGCCACGGAGTTCTATGTCCGCCAGAAATCGGAAGGTCGGATGGCCTCGGGCGGAGTGTACCTGCACCACGAGCAATCGTGGCAGCCAGTGAACACCGGGGAAATGCGGGTCACCAGTTGAGCCCGAAAGCGGCCCGGAAGGATCAACCCTTGCGGGCCGCCTTCTTCAAGGCCGCCACCAAACCCACGCACGTGTGGTCGGCGGCTTCGACCGTCGGCGGCGTGTTCAAAGCCTCCAGCGCCTTGGTGGTCTCCGGCCCGATCGACGCCACGCGCATTCCGGGAAACTTCTTGAGCAGCGCGGGCAGATCGAAACGCGCGTGAAAATGCTCCACCGTGGAGGCGCTCGTGAAGGTCAGCCAGTCGGCCCCCTGTTCTTCAAACTGGGCGGTCACGCCCAGTCGATCATTGGTTTCCGCCACCGTTTCATAAACCGGGATGTCATCGACAATTGCCCCGGCCGCTTCGAGTTCCTTGGGCAGATCCGGCGTGGCCTTCGCGGCGCGCAGGAGACAGATGTTCAAGTTCTCGATGCTCTCGAAATCATTGATCGCCCGTGCCACCGCGGCCCCGGTGTGTTTCTTGGGCATCACATCCACTTTCAGCCGCAACGCCTTCAGCCGCTCGGCCGTGGCCGGACCCACGGCGGCAATGCGGGCGCCGCCCAGGTCACGCAAATCTTCGAACGCCTTGAAGAAGTGCTCGAAGAACCAGTCCACGCCGTTCGCGCTCGTGAAGACCAGCCATTGGTAGGCGTTCAACTCGGTGATGGCATCCACCAGCGCATCGCGATTGGTCGGAGCCGTGGTGCGGATCATCGGCAGCTCGATCACCTCGGCACCCGCTTCCGCGAGCTGCTTCGTAAACTCGGCCGCCTGGGTCCGGGCGCGGGTCACCACGATGCGCTGACCGAGCAACGGCCGTTTCTCGAACCAGCCCAGTTGGCCGCGCAACTTAACGACCTCGCCGATCACGATGATCGCGGGGGGCTTGAAGTCCGCCTTCTCCGCCGCGGCGGCAATCGTTGCCAGGGTGCCCTCGAGGGTCTGCTGCCGGCCGGTCGTGCCCCAGCGGACCAGGGCGACCGGCGTCTTCGGGTTCATGCCCGCCTTCACGAGTGAACCGGCGATGTGCCCGAGTTGCTTCACGCCCATGAACACCACCTTGGTGCCGGGCGCATTGGCCACGGCCGTCCAATCGACGGTCGGCAGGGGCTTGTCCTCATCCTCATAACCGGTGATGACGACAAAGCCCGAGCTGTGATCGCGATGCGTGAGGGGAATGCCGGCGTACGCGGGCGCGGCGGAAAACGAACTGACCCCCGGCACCACCTCAAAATCAATCTTCGCTTTCGCGAGCTGCGCGATCTCCTCGCCGCCGCGACCGAAGATGTAGGGATCACCCCCCTTGAGCCGTACCACGGTTTTGCCGGATGCAGCCAGATCCACGAGCATCTGGTTCAATTCCTCCTGGGGAATGGCGTGGTGACTCGCGCGTTTGCCGCCGAAGATCAATTCCGCCGAGTCGGGCGCGAGATTCAACAAGTGCCGGTTGACGAGCGCGTCGTAGATCACGACATCGGCCGCGCGGAGGGCTTCCGCACCGCGCAAGGTTAACAAGCCGGCGGCACCGGGACCGGCGCCAACGAGAAAGACTTTGCCCTGTTTTTTCTGCTGTTTGCTCATGAGCGGCGGATATGGAAAGGGCGGGGGAGGGAAAAGACAATCTTCAATCCGCTCAATCCAGCCGACGCTCGGCAAACACAAACTCCCGCACCGGTATGCCGCCGATTAAATGCTCCTGGATGATCCGCTCCAGCACTGCCGGTGAACAGGAATGATACCAGGTGCCTTCCGGGTAAACGACCGCGACCGGTCCCTGCGTGCAAATCTGCAGACAGTTGGCCTTGGTCCGGCAGACGGTCGCCTGCGGGCCGACGAGCCCCAGCTCCTTCAAGCGGCGTTTCAGAAAATCCCAGGCCGCGAGCGATACGTCCTTGTCGCAGCACTTCGGCTTCGATTGATCACAGCACAGGAAGATGTGCCGGCGGATCGTCGGGAGCCCGTGTTTGGCAGCTTCGTCGTGGAGGTTCATGGCGCAATAATTCCCGAATCAACCAACCAGCCACAGCGCGAGACCCTGGCCGCAAAGAATGCGCAGCAGCATCGTGAGCGGATAGACGGTGGCGTAGGAAACGGACGGTGCGTCGGATTTGCTGATGTTTGCCGCGAAGGCCAGTGCCGGGGGATCGGTCATGCTGCCGGCCATCAAACCGCTCAAGGTCAGGAAATTCAGCTTGAGCCAATGGCGGCCGATGAAGGCCACCACCAGCAACGGCAGCATCGTGATGACCGCCGCCGCGAGCAGCCAGATCAGGCCGGTCTGGGTGAACACGGTGCCGAAGAATTTTTCCCCGGCCGTGATGCCGACCGCCGCGAGGAAGAGCGTGATGCCGAGTTCACGAAACGCGAGATTCGTGTTCACCGGCATGTGCCAGACGAGGGTTCCAAAATGCCCGATCCGGCTCAGCAGGATGGCGATGATCAACGGGCCGCCCGCCAGTCCCAGGCGCACGGGTTGCGGGATGCCGGGAAACGCAAAGGGCAGGGTGCCCAACAGGACGCCGAGGGCAATGCCCGTGAACAACGGGATGAAGTGCGTGGCCTGCAAGTCCTTCGTCGAGTTGCCCAGCACTTCTGTCGCCCGGTCGAGTCCCTCGGTCTCGCCGACGATTTGCAGCAGATCGCCGAACTGAAGTCGCAGGTCCGGCACCGCGCTCATTTCGAGGTCCGCCCGGGTGATGCGCGTGACCACGACGCCGTGCAGATGTTCGAGGCCGAGTTCCTGGACGGTCTTGCCCAGCACTTGTTTGTGGGTGACCACCACGCGCCGTTGGGTCACCTGGCTGGGCACGTTCAACAAGTCTTCGTCGCTTTTCCGGCCGATGATGCGTTGGAAACGATCCAGCGCCGCCCGGGTGCCGACGGCGAGCAGGCTGTCGCCGCGATGCAGCACCGTGTCCCCGCGCGGCGTGCGGACCTGATCCCCGCCCGCGGAACGCAGCCGCGAAATGTTGACGCCCGTTTCGCGGCGGCCGGGCACTTCGGAGAGCGGCACGTTGTCGAAGTTGGGATTCTCAATGATCAACGTGCGGCGCTCCAGTGGTTCGAGTTCGCGATGGTGTTCCGCGGCAAACGCGGAGCGCTCACGGTTCAGGTCGATGGCGAACCATTTCTTGACGACCAGCAACGAGGTGATGATCCCGGTGATGCCGAGCGGATAGGAAACCGCATAGGCGAGGGCGGGCAACGCGGCGCGTTCGGCACCGACCGTCGGCAGGCTGGCCAGGGCTTGTTGCGCGGCCCCGAGTGACGGCGTGTTCGTGGTGGCGCCGGAGAACAAACCGAGGACCGCCGCGAAATCAATGTGCAGCAACCAGCCCATCAAGGCGGCGGTGGCCGCGCCCGACAGCACGATGGCGGCGGCGAGCCCGTTCAACTTCAGGCCCTGCTGGCGCAGCGAGGCGAAAAACCCCGGGCCGAGCTGCAGGCCGATCGTGAAGACAAACAACACCAGGCCAAACTCCCGGACGAAATCCAGGAGGTGATGATCCACCGGTTGCCCCATCTGCCGGGCGAAATGTCCGAACACGATGCCCGCAAACAGCACGCCCGCGCTGCCCAGCCCGATGCTGCGCAGTTTCAGGTTTCCGAACGCGAGACCAGTCAACGAGACGAGGGCGAGGGCGCCAATCGCGTGGGCGACGGGATGGCTCGCGTGCAGTTCAAAAATCCAGTTCATCGTGGCGGCCGCTCAATCCCGGGAGAGTTTCTTGCGGGCGGTGGCCAGTTCGCGAATTTTTGCCGCGTCGAGCTTGGGGAAATTGAGTTTCAAGCCGGACAAGGTGTCGATAATCGCCGCCGCCACCACGAGTCGCGTGAACCACTTGTTGTCCGCCGGCACCACGTACCAGGGCGAATCCTTCGTGGCCGTGTGCCGGATCATGTCCTCGTAGGCGCGCTGGTAGGCGTCCCAATGCGCGCGTTCGGCGACATCCGCCTCGGAGAACTTCCAGTTCTTCTCCGGCGTGTCGAGGCGCGCGAGGAACCGCTTGCGCTGCTCCTTCTTCGAGAGGTGGAGGAAGAACTTGCGCACGATCACCCCGTTGCGCGTGAGGTATTGCTCGACGTTGCGAATGTCCTCGAAGCGTTCCTTCCAAATGCGTTTGGTGACGAGTTTTGGCGGCAGCTTTTGCTTCGCCAGCAGTTCGGGATGCACCCGCACGACGAGGGTTTCCTCGTAATAGCTCCGGTTGAAAATGCCGATGCGGCCGCGCTCGGGAAGGCGCTTCAGACACCGCCAGAGATAGTCATGGTCCAGATCCTCGGTGGTGGGCGCCTTGAATGAAAAAACCTGGCAGCCCTGTGGATTCACGCCGCTCATGACGTGCTTGATCGCGCCGTCCTTGCCCGCCGCGTCCATGGCCTGAAAGATGAGCAGCAGGGACCATTGATCCTGCGCGTAGAGCCGCTCCTGAAGCTCCGCGAGCGCCTCGACACCCGCCTGCAACATCTCCTTCGCGCGCGGCTTGTCCTCGGAATCAAGGTGCAGCGTGTCGTCGGGATCAATGTCGCGCAACCGGAATGACCTGCCCTTGGTGATCTTGAACGGCTCCGCGTAGCGATGCGCCCGGTGGACGATGTCTTTCAGTTCCATAAGGTGAAGGCTTTCAA
>CAYXDZ010000006.1:0-11983 GCA_964463815.1 uncultured Verrucomicrobiota bacterium
CGATCCCGGCGGTCGAGTGGTTGACCATTGCGGGCCTCGGCCTGGTCGTGTTCGGCATCGTGGAATTTGAAAAATGGGTGCGCCGCCGAACTCACCGCGGCGAGGATGCGTAAGTCCGCCACGGACGGGAATTCACCCGAGCGCGAGCTCCAAGAGCTGCTCGCCCGGGTGGCCGCCGGGGAAGGCCGTGAAACCCAGCCGCCGGCCAATCTTGGTCATGGCTTCATTACCCTCCACCCGCACCCGCACGCGTTCGAGCTGCTCATCGCGCGCCACCTGCACCAGTCGCTGGATCAGCAGCGTGCCCAGCCCGCGGCGCTGCCACACATCGCTGACCAACATCGTGAGTTCGCCTTCGTTCCGGCCGTGCAACTTGCTCAAGCGGCCAATCGCAATGATCTCGGGCTGTTGTTTCGGGTTCGCACGATGCTCCACGACCAGCGCGATTTCGCGGTGGTAGTCGTTGAAACAAATCCGCACCAGCCGG
Source organism: uncultured Verrucomicrobiota bacterium (assembly GCA_964463815.1). Classification (GTDB taxonomy): domain Bacteria; phylum Verrucomicrobiota; class Verrucomicrobiia; order Limisphaerales; family RI-55; genus RI-55. The sequence goes on from CAYXDZ010000006.1 coordinate 488, forward strand.
TCGTGCGCGATCCGCTCATCCAGCTTCACTGATTTCTGGAATCGAAAATAGACGCTCCGTTCCGAAAGCGTGTGATGAAACTCGGCCAGAAGCGGTTCGTCCTCGGGGCGGATCGGTCGCAACGTCGCCGTCGTACCGTCGTGCAGCTTGAGCTTGGAAACATACTGCGCGGGATACGGGCGAATCGCCGTGGTCGGCAGTTTTTCCTCCAGAGTTTCGGGTGGATGCAATATCACGCGGGCATCCAGGGCGATCAACCCTTCGGGCGACGCCAGCAGCGGATTGATGTCGAGCTCCTTGATCCACGGTTGCTCGACGACGAGCTGGCTGAAACGGACGAGCAACGCTTCGAGTGCCACGAGGTCCACCGACCGGCGGCCGCGCACGCCCTTGAGCGCCGTGTAAATCTTGGTCTGCTCGAGCATCCGGCGCGCGAGCGTCGCGTTGAGCGGCGGCAGTCCGAGCGTGCGATCCTTGAACACCTCGACAAGCTGGCCACCGGAACCGAAGAGCAGCACCGGACCAAACTGCGGATCGAGACTGCTGCCCAGGATCAACTCGTAGCCGTCGAGCCGGACCATCGGCTGCACGCAGACGCCGTGGAAATGTTCCCCGCCGGCCTTTTCCTTCACCGAATCGCGGATCGCGGCGAAGGCCTTGCGCACGGCAGCGGCGCCCGAGAGATTCAGCTTCACTCCGCCGACATCCGTTTTGTGGGTGAGCGTTTCCGAGTGGAGCTTCAACACCACCGGCCCCTTGATCCGGCCCGCGGCCTTGACCGCGTCGGCGGCGGTTTTGGCCACACAGGTCTCCGTCGTCGGAATGTGATAAGCGGCGAGAATGCGCTTGGCCTCGTGCTCCGTTAGAATCGTCCGCCCGGCCCGCCGCGCGGCGGTGATCACCTTGGCTGCTTCCTGTCGATCTGCGTCACTGACCCCGCCCTTGCCCGCGAGCGCGGGTGTCTCGTAAAGGCTGCGCAGGTTGAGGCTGTAGCGCCACATGTACTCGAACGCCCGCGCCGCGCGATCCGGATACTTGAAGGTCGGAACATTGGCCTGGTTCAACACATCCTCGCCCGCCAACACCGTGTCGCCGCCCATCCAGCTCGCGAGGATTGGTTTGCCGTCGAGGGCGGCGTGTTGCCGCAAGGCCTCCGCCGTCGCGGTGGATTCCGTCATGGCTTGCGGCGTCAGGATCACCAGCAGGCCATCCACGTTGGGATCCTTGGATACAATGTCGATGGTCTTGCCGTATCGCTCCGCACCGGCATCGCCCAGGACATCGACCGGATTGCCATGACTCCAATGGGGCGGCAGCAACTGATTCAACGCAGCCAGCGTATCGGCCGACAACTGCGATAGCTGCCCGCCGCTGCCGATGAGCCGGTCCGTCGCGAGCGCGCCGGGGCCGCCGGCGTTGGTGACGATGGCGAGTCGCGGGCCTTGGGGGCGCGGTTGCTTGCCAAGCACTTCCGCCATATCGAACAATTCTTCGATCGTGTCCACGCGCAGCACGCCCACGCGCCGGAACGCAGCATCCAACACGGCATCGCTGCCGGTCAACGAACCCGTGTGCGATGCGGCGGCCTTGGCGGCCGCCTCGGTGCGACCGACCTTGATCAGAATAATGGGCTTGGTGAGGGCGACCTCACGGGCAGCGGAGAGGAAGGCACCCGCGTTGCCTACCGATTCCATATACATGACGATCGCGTTCGTGTTGGGATCGTCGCCGAGCTGATAGATCAGGTCGCCCCAACTCACGTCGAGCATCGAGCCGAGTGAAACGAACGCGCTGAAGCCCACGTTCTCCCGCAGGCTCCAGTCGAGTACCGCCGTGCAAAGCGCGCCGCTCTGGCTGAGGAAGGCCACCCTGCCCGGCCGGGCCATGCCGGCGGCAAAGGTGGCGTTCAGCTTCGCGGTCGGGGCCATCACTCCCAGACAGTTCGGACCGATGATGCGCATTCCAGACTTTCGCGCCGTGGCGAGGATCTCCTGTTCCAGTGCGACGCCTTCCGGACCCACTTCCTTGAATCCGGCGGAAATGATGACAACGTGTTTCACGCCGGCTTCCGCGCACTCGCGGACGATGGCCGGCACCGAGGTGGCCGGCGTGACGATCACCACTAATTCCGGGGTTTGCGGCAGCGCCTTCACGCCCGGATAAGCGGGCAAGCCCAGCACGGTGGAGCGTTTGGGGTTTACCGGAAAGATCGGCCCGGCGAACCCACCGGCGATGAGATTCTCCAACACGGTGCGGCCCACGCTGCCCGGGTTCTCCGTCGCGCCCACCAGCGCGACGGAGGCGGGTGCAAAAAACGGATGCAGGGGATGCCGGCGGCTGTGCCCGACCAGATCGTGGACCCGCTCGGGCGGGCCGGAGGGGAGGCAGGCTGCGGGTGGTTTCGAGGATTTCTTCCGTTGCTTTGTGGATGCCATGACTTGCCTTTCAAATACCGGGCGAAGCTTTCATCCTGCGACTTCGCCGACTAATCATCCTTTGCTCAACCCTTGCCAAAAAACAGCCGTGATGACCGCCATTCCTGCCTCTACGGCTCAAGTGTAACGGGAACCGACCAACTTCAGCATGGCGGACAGGGAACGCGCCCGGTTCGCCTTGAGCAGGGCGTCGGGGCACGGCTTTTTCACGTGCTCACCATCCAGTTCCTCGAGAAACTTTGCGGTCGCCTGCTTGCGCGCGTTCGCCGTCGGGAACTCGGAGCGAATCCGTTCCAGCTCGCCGTGATCCAGCCAGTAACCGCCGCACTGCGGGCAGCTATCCACCTCGACCTGACGTTTCATGCTGAAGAAATGCTGGCGCAGCACCACGTCCCGACAACGGGGGCAGCGCAACCGCTTCTGCGGATCGCGCGTCACGTCGGGATGCCGGCTCACCGCGCCCAGCATTTTGCCTTCGCCTTCATGCGGTTCATCGACCCGCTGGAGCTCGAAGTGGTCAAACCAAAGCCCGCCGCATCCCTCGTGGCAAACGTCGATCAACAACCGTCCCACCGCCAGCACGGTGAGCGGACGCACGCAAACGGGGCAGTCGATGATCGGATGATCGGCGGAATTCATGGGCTTTTCCTACCAAGCCGGCAAACGGTCGTCGAATCGTTTCCCAACTTGGTTGGGCAATCCGTGCAAAATGTAGCAGCCGACGTGAGTCGACTCTGATCTTTCAGGGAAATATGAGCGAACCCACATTCGCTGCCACGGGCGAAAAGGTTCATGCACCGGCGGTTAGCCGGACTAAAACGCCCCACGCTGCGCGCCAACTTGCAATTCACCCGCGCCGTCCTAACATCCGCCGCCACATGAAGTTTATCGATCAGTTGAAGTTCACCGCCGACGGGTTGATTCCCGCCATCATCCAGGAGGCCGCCACGGGCCGGGTGCTGATGATGGCGTGGATGAACCGCGATTCCCTCGAGAAAACGGTCGAGACCGGCAAGACGTGGTTTTGGAGCCGGTCGCGCCAGAAGTTTTGGATGAAGGGCGAATCCAGCGGCCACACCCAGAACGTGAAAGACATCGCCTTCGACTGCGACGGCGACACGCTGCTCATCCAGGTCGAGCAGGCGGGCGCGGCGTGCCACGAAGGTTACCGGTCGTGCTTTTTCCGCTCGGTGAGCGAAGCGGGCGCGGACTTCAAGGTCACGGAGGAACGGCTACAAACCGCCGAGGAAATCTACGGCAAAAAGTGAGGTCGCCGTGGAAGACTGGATTCCCTACGGCAGCGCGGAGTATTGGGGGCTGTTGATGGCACTGGTATTCGCGCGTGGCATGGACCTGGTGAGCACCTGGATCGCCACGCCCAACCTCGCGCTCGAAGGCAATCCGATCGCCAAACGGCTGGGCTGGAAGTGGGGCAGCCTGCTGAACGCCGTCATCTGTGTCTAGTTTGCCGCCTGGCCGATGGTCGCCATCATCCTGACCACAACAAGCCTGCTCGTGGCGGCAAAGAACTTCTCCGTCGCCTGGCACATGCGGTCGGCGGGGGAGGAGGATTACCGGGCGTGGTATTTCCGGCAACTGAGCCAGACGCCGCTAAGTTTATATCTGTTCTGCCTCGGCGGGCAGACCGCGCTGACGGCGCTCGTGGGCGCGGCTCTCGTCTTCTTTTCCTCGGAGTTGATCCCGGTGGCGATTGGGTTTGGCATTATCGCTTACGCGGCGGCCGTCGCCAGCTTCACCCTGCTTTCGATCTGGCGCTGGCGGACCCTGATGCGGGTTTGACCGGAGCCCGCCAAACAGTTCATCGTCCGCTCCGCATGATTTCACCGAGCCGCGAAGAGTTCTCGAAACTGGCCACCCAGGGCAACCTGGTGCCGCTTTATTGCCGGCTGCTGGCTGACTTCGAGACGCCGTTGTCCGCCTACCAAAAGCTGCGCGGCCAGGGCGAATCCTTCCTCTTCGAGTCCATCGAAGGCGGCGAACACCTCGGCCGCTACAGCTTCGTCGGGGGCAATCCGCGCGCCATCATCAAGCAGACCGGCAACCGCATCGAAGTCATCGAGAGCGGCAAGGTCACCGACAAGTTTGCGATTCCCGCCCGGCCCAACGACGAATGCGGCCAGTGCGTGAAAGACGGCCTCGAGGTGGTCGAGCAGGTGCTGGCGCGTTACCGGGCGGTGGCGCTGCCGGAACTGCCGCGCTTCACGGGCGGTGCCGTGGGCTTCATCGGTTACGAGTTCATTCACGATGTCGAACCGGTGGTGCCGCGCCCCCCGCACGATGAACTCGGCACACCGACAATGTATTTTCTGATCGCGGACCAGTTGCTCGTCTTCGATCGCGTGGCGCAGACGGTGACGGTGATCGTCAACGCCGTCTTGGATGAAGCCGCTTCGCCAGAGGACGCCTACGAAGATGCCGTCGCGGAGATCGAACGCCTCATTGCCTTGCTGGAACAACCGCTGGTAAGCCATCCCGTGCCGGTGCCGGTGGTCGCCGATGTGCCGGTGGAATCGAATGTCAGCCGCGAGCGATTCCACGCGAACGTCGTCAAGGCCAAGGAATACATCCGCACGGGCGACATTTTTCAGGTCGTCGGTTCGCAGCGCTTCAGCACGCCGTTCAACGCGTCGCCCCTCGATCTCTACCGGGCCGTCCGCACGATCAACCCTTCGCCCTACATGTTCCTGCTGGAACTGGACGGCTTTTCACTCGTCGGCGCGTCGCCGGAGATTCATGTGCGCTGCGAAAACCGGCGCGTGGAAATCCGCCCGATTGCCGGCACGCGGCGGCGCGGCCAGAACGAGGAAGAGGACAAGGCGCTCGAAGCCGAACTGCTCGCCGACCCGAAGGAACGCGCCGAGCACGTGATGCTCGTCGATCTCGCGCGCAACGACATCGGCCGCGTCTGTGAATACGGGTCCGTCGCGCCGCAGGACTTGATGATCATCGAGCGTTACAGCCATGTGATGCACATCGTCACGCAGGTCGAAGGCCGGCTGGCCGCCGACAAGACGCCGTATGACCTGATGCGGGCGACCTTCCCCGCCGGCACGCTCTCCGGCGCGCCGAAAATCCGCGCCATGCAGATCATCTCCGAACTGGAGCAGACCACGCGCGGGCCCTACGGCGGCTGCGTCGGTTACTTCAGTTTCAACGGCAACCTCGACTGCTGCATCACCATCCGCACCGCGCTGCTCAAGGACGGCCGGGCCTACGTGCAGGCCGGCGGCGGCTGGGTCGCGGATTCCGATCCCGAGGCCGAGTTCCAGGAAACGGTGAACAAGAGCAAGGCGATGCTCCGCGCCGTGGCGATGGCCGGGCAGATTTCTTCAGCGGCGGACGTATAACCGGCCGACCCGCTGCGGGCGGAAATGCCGTTGTCTATCCGCGTTGCAAATCCGCCATTGCCCCGCCCTGCTCCTTTCCGCAATATCCCGCGCCTGATTTTCGCCATGCGCCGGCAATACCCATTTCATCTCATCGAACCCAAGTGGCAGCAGCATTGGGAAACCGAACAGACCTTCACGGCCTTCAATCCGGGTGACGCGATCCCTGCCGGTCATCCGTTTGCCACGCGCCACGCCATCGGCGAAAAGAGTGTCGCCGCTCCGGCACTTCCGCCGAAGTATTACATCCTGGACATGTTCCCCTACCCGTCTGGCGCGGGGCTGCACGTCGGGCATCCGGAGGGTTACACGGCGACGGACATCCTCGCGCGTTATCGTCGGGCGAAAGGTTTCAACGTGCTGCATCCGATGGGGTGGGATTCCTTCGGGTTGCCCGCCGAGCAATACGCCGTCAAGACCGGCCAGCATCCCCGCGTCACGACCGAGGCGAACATCGCGAATTTCACCCGGCAGATCAGGTCTCTTGGATTCAGTTACGACTGGTCGCGTGAAGTGGCGACGACCGACCCGGAATACTTCCGCTGGACGCAGTGGATTTTCCTCCAGCTTTACAACTCGTGGTTCAATCCGGAGACGAACAAGGCGGAACCGATCAGCACGTTGAAGTATCCGGAAGAGCTCGAAACGATGGAGGAGTTCAGCGAACTCGACCCAGTGAAAGGTGACGAGTTTCATCTGATCAAATCGCAGACCCTGGAAGACAAAAAGCGCAAATTCAGAGACACCAAACGCCTCGCCTACGTCAGCGAAGCACCGGTGAACTGGTGTCCCGAACTCGGCACCGTACTCGCCAACGAGGAAGTCATCGACGGCAAAAGCGAGGTCGGCGGATTTCCCGTTGTTCGGAAGCCGATGCGGCAATGGATGCTCCGCATCACCGCCTACGCCGAGAAGCTGCTGGCTGACCTTGATACCATTGACTGGTCCGACTCGCTGAAAGAGATGCAGAGAAATTGGATTGGGCGCAGCGAAGGCGCGGAAGTAATATTCAAGGTTTCGGACTCAGGTATTCCAATAAAGGTATTTACCACTCGCCCGGACACGCTTTTTGGAGCCACTTACTTAGTACTCGCTCCTGAGCACTATCTTGTCGATGGCATTACGCCTTCAGACCACTGGGAAGCGGTTCAACGATACCGATCAATCGTAGGATCGAAATCCGATCTTGAACGCACGGAACTGGCGAAGGAAAAGACCGGCGTGTTCACCGGCGCTTACGCGATCAATCCGGTGAACGGCGAGAAGATTCCCATCTGGATCGCGGACTACGTGCTCGCGAGCTACGGCACGGGCGCGATCATGGCCGTGCCGGCGCATGATGAGCGAGATTGGGAGTTTGCCAAGCAGTTCGGCCTGCCGATTGTTGCGGTTGTGACCAAGGTGTGGAACGAGGAGGGGTTCAATGTTGTTCCCAATGCCGCTGAATGGTCAGAAGCGTTCTGCCAAGAGGGTTTTGCGATTGCCTCGCCAAACCTTCAGGAGAAGAAGAAGCATCCTGAAATTGAGTTTGCTTGCTCCATCAATGGGTTGCCTACCGCCGAAGCCAAAGCGAAGATCACTGCCTGGCTGGAGGAAAAAGGTCTCGGCAAGAAGACCATCAACTACAAGCTGCGCGACTGGCTGTTCAGTCGGCAGCGTTACTGGGGCGAGCCGTTCCCTATAATTTGGAAGAAGGACGCCGCTGGGAATTTATATCACGAGGCGTTGCCCGAGAGCGCGTTGCCCGTCCTGCCGCCGACGCTCGAAGATTACAAGCCCACCGCCGACGGTCAACCGCCGCTCGCCCGCGCCAAGGACTGGCTCACGCTGCCCGACGGTTCGACGCGCGAGACGAACACCATGCCGCAATGGGCGGGCAGTTGCTGGTATTACCTCCGTTACCTCGATGCGAAAAACGGTAAGACTTTCGTCGGCCGAGAGGCGGAGAGCTATTGGATGGGTTCCGGGAGGGACGGCGTGTCGCCGTCCCAAACCGATTCAGGGACGGCAGCATGCCGTCCCTCCCAGGAAGCGACCCACGGAGTTGATTTATACGTCGGCGGCACGGAACACGCCGTGTTGCATCTGCTTTACGCGCGGTTCTGGCACAAGGTGCTGTTCGATCTGGGCCATGTCTCGACGGCCGAGCCCTTCTTCAAGCTCGTCAATCAGGGTCTCATCCTCGGCGAGGACGGACAGAAGATGTCGAAGTCGCGTGGCAATGTGGTGAATCCCGATGACGTGCTGAAGGAATTCGGCGCGGATGCTTTCCGGCTCTACGAGATGTTCATGGGGCCGCTCCAGGACACCAAGCCGTGGAACACGCGCGGCGTCGAGGGCGTATATCGTTTCCTTGGGCGCGTGTGGCGGTTGTTCATCGATGAGCAGAGCGAGAAGGAGTTCGAACTGGCGGAGACCACCGCGGAGGCGGGAGCGCGCGGAGAGCTGCTGGGCAAGTTGAAGCTGTCCGCCGCCATCCGCGAAGTGGACGCCACGCCCGCCCAGCTCAAGACGTTGCACGCGTGCATCAAGAAGGTGACCGAGGACCTCGACGGCATGCGCTTCAACACCGCGATCTCGGCCATGATGGTGTTCGTGAACGAAGCGATGACGTGGGAGACGAAGCCTTGGACCGTGCTCCGCGATTTCCTCCAACTGCTCGCCCCCTTCGCGCCACATGTTGTCGAGGAACTGTGGGCGAAGCTTCACGGATCACGGATCACGGATCACGCCTCCGTTCCCAGTCTCACGTATTCACCCTGGCCTCCGTTCGATCCTGCGCTCCTCGTCGAAGACACGCTGGAGATTCCGGTGCAGGTCAACGGCAAGCTGCGCGACGTGATCAAAGTCCCGGCCGACGCCGACAAGGCCGCGCTCGAAACGGCCGCCCTGGCCGCCGAAAAAGTGCAGCCTTTCATCGAAGGCAAGACGGTGAAAAAGATCATCGTCGTGCCCAAAAAATTGGTGAACATCGTGGTGGCGTGACCCTGATTTCCGGTTCGTTCAAAATCTGCGCTGTTGCAGGAGCCGGGATTTTTCGTATTTTCCCGCCGTGCTGAAACTCACCCGGCAGGAGCAACTGGTCTTGAGCGTCGTGCTCGGGCTGCTGCTCGTGGGCTGGGCGGTGAAGGCGTGGCGGCTCGCCCACCCCGACGTGCCGCCGCTCGTGGACTCCGGCACACCACAACATGCAACCGATTGATTTCGACGAAGCGCTGGAAAAGATCGTCCAGCAGGACAAGCGTTACGACCGCGAGGCGTATCGCTTTGTGCGGGACGCGCTGGACTTCACCCAGCAGCAACGCACCCGCGTGGCCGAACGACCGGCCCGCTCCGGCCGCAAACCCGCGAAGAGTCCTCCGCCGCAACACGTCTCCGGCCCAGAACTCCTGACCGGCATCCGCGATTTCGCCCTCCAGCAGTTTGGCCCCATGACCAGCACAGTCTTCGCCGAATGGGGCATCCGCAAGACGGCGGACTTCGGCGAGATCGTGTTCAACATGGTGGACGCGCGGTTGCTGAACAAGACTGCCGAGGACAGCCGCGAGGATTTCAAGGACGTCTATGGTTTTCACGAGACGTTCGAGGCGCCCTTTCTCCCACGGAGCCGGAACCGTCAGCCGGCTCATTAACCGGGGCCGGCCACGGGGAACCTGCGCGTGAAAGCCGCCACCGCGAAGTAAGTCACACCAGCCGCCAGGAGCGAGCCGGTGTAAGGCCAGGAAGAGTCAACCAACCACGTCATTCCCGCCCAGGTGAGCACGGAGGCCGCCAGGGCCGCGTAAGCGCTGGCCTTACCGCCCACTGACGAAAGCTGGCCCACGGCGAAGAGCACGAACAACCCGCCGCCGCCCATCGCGGAAGCTGTTTCGACCAGGCCCCGGATGGATTCGGAGGACCACGCGAGCAGCAAGGCGACGAGGCCACAGCCGGCGACCGCCAGGCGGTTGATCCGCAGCCGGCGGCGTTCGTCCAAGTCCGGCCGATGCGGCAGAATCAGGTTGTGCGAAATCATCGCCGCGCCGGCGAGCAGCGAACTGTCGATGGTGGACAGGATTGCGGACACCAGCGCACCGGCAAAGACGATGTACAAGAACGAAGGCAGGTGCTCCCGGGCGAGCAAGGGCAGAAACTGCTCCGTATCCTCCAGGCCGGGCATCAGCCGCAGCCCGATCAGGCCGAGCATCACCGGCAGCAAACCCACCGCAAGATAAAGTCCACCGCCAAGCAATGCCGAGCGTTGGGCGATTTGGGGAGAGCGGCAGGCCAGCGCGCGGGAAACCAGTTCCTGCGCGGCGACCGACCCGCAAATCGGCACGGCCCACGTTTCAATCTGTTCGCTCCAGGAATTGGAACCACCGAACGCATTCAGTCGTTCGCGGGGCACCTCCGCCAGGGCGGGCAGGAGGCCACCCGTATGCGAGCCCACCACCCAGACCAGCACCAGGAGACCGCCAATGATCACGATGCCCTGGATCAGGTCCGTCACCACGTCCGCCCGGAGACCTCCGCTCATGGTGTAGGTGATCGCCACGAGCGCGCCAATCAACATGCCGGCGGCCACCCCCATGCCGGACACGGAATCCAGCACCTGTCCGAAGGCCCGGATTTGCGCGGCCGCCCAGAACATCGATCCCGGAACGGTGATGAAGATGACGATCTTTTCCACGCCGGGGGAAAACCGCTCCCGGAAGAGGTCCGCAACGGTGGTGATGCCACGCCGCCAGAGCCGGGCCGCAAACACCAGACCGAGGAGTAGAATGCAGAGGCCGTAGCCAAAGGGTTCGGCGGCACCTCCACTCAGGCCGTCGGCATAAACCTGGCCGGAGGAATTGAGACAGCTCTCCGCGCCAAACCAGGTGGCGAAAAAACTAAAGGTCGCCAGCCCCGGACCGAGACTACGACCGGCCAGCAGGTAATCTGACTCGTTGCGGATGCGACGCGCAACCCACCAGCCCACCGCGAGTTGCAGTAAAACGTAAACGAGGATGCCGGTCAGGAGCGGATTCATGAGCCGGGCTCGTTTGCGGCGGTGCGGAGCAATCGTCCCCGACTCTCATCGGCCAGACCGGCCAGACGATCACGCAGCCGCCCGGTGAGTTCACCAAATTCGGCCATGCGGAGGGCGGCCGATTTCAGCAACTCCACCATCGAAACGGCATCGGCCAGACTGACGTGTTCCGCGGCGATGCGCCGACGCGGCCCGCAGTTGTGGTAATTGCCAAGTGCGAGGCACAGCGCGGCCGTTTGAAAGCCCGCCTCGGCGAACACCGTGCCTTCACAACTGCCGCCCGGCATCAAGGCCCGCTGATATATGAAGCCCGGATCGCGTTTGGAGCAGTCAGCCGCCACCTCCGCGAGGAAGCGGGTCGCCTGGGTGTCAAAAACCGAACTGCGGTCGCCGACCCGGATGATTACGCCGTCGCCCATTTTCACGGACGGCACCTCGCGGCTGGTCTCCAGTGAGATCACCAGCGCATTGCGTCTCACCAAACGGGACGACACCAAGGCGAGCGCGCCCCCAAAGCCGATTTCCTCCGCGCGCGTGATGGCACCCAACAGCCAGCAGGTTTGCTTCGATTCCTTCACCGCGATCAGCGTGGCCAGGATGGCCGCAACGCCGATCAAATCGTCGCAGGCGCGGCCGTGGATCA
>CAYXDZ010000006.1:12083-23943 GCA_964463815.1 uncultured Verrucomicrobiota bacterium
CCCCAGCCACTCGCGCGGAGTTGCTGAAGCGCGTCGTGCCATTCCGCGCGCAGATCGAATCCGGTTCGCTGCTGAAATTCATCAAAGCCCCAGCCCCGGTTCATCCGCAGACCAAAGGCGGCGGTTTCGCCGGCACGGGCGAGGGGCGTCAGTTCGTCGGTGGTTTCGATCGCCCGGCGGCCCCGCTCCAGTTGCTCGCAGTAGAGTTGCGTGTTGGACCAATTTTTGGTCCGCCGGCCGCGCACGTAGGCTGCGGCGCTCGGACCAAGCCCATGATAGTCGCCCGCGCGCCAGTAATTAAGGTTGTGGCGGCAGGCGTATTGCGGATCGCGGCCGGCGGGCACGCCGCCGGGCCGGGCGAAGTTGGCGATCTCATACTGCCGAAAACCCGCCCCCGTCGCGTGGTCGATGAGTTCCTCGTACATCGTGCAGGCCAGTTCTTCGTCCACGTCAAACTCACCGGCCTTCAATTGTTGATAGAGCGGCGTGTCTTCCTCGTAGATTACTTCGTAGCAGGACAGGTGTTCGCTGCCGAGGGCCGTGGCTTCCGCCAGGGTTTCGCGCCAGACGGCCATGGTCTGGCCGGGAATGGCAAACATGAGATCGACGTTAAGGTTGTCAAAGCCGGCCCGGCGCAACGTGTCGAACGAGCGGAAAACCATGTCGCGGGAATGCACGCGGCCGAGCCGCTCAAGCAGGTTCTCGTCAAGCGACTGGACGCCCATCGAGATGCGGTTCACGCCCCCGTCGCGCAGCAGCTTTGCCTTGTCGGCGGAGACGGTGGCGGGGTTGCACTCCACCGTCCATTCGGCGGCGGAGGCAAGCTGGTGATCCCGCAGGCGTGCGAGGATTTGCTCCCACTGTTTCAAGCTGAGCAAGGAGGGCGTGCCTCCGCCAAAAAAGATCGTCTCCGGCTTCAGGTCCGGCGCGACGAGGTCCAGCTCGCGCAGCAAGGCCTGAACGTAGCGTTCAATCTGGGCACCGTGGGAGGCTTCGGAGAAGAAGGCGCAGTATTCGCACTTGTGCGCGCAGAAGGGCACGTGGACATACAGGCTGGTGACTGGAGAATCGGTGGTGTTCATCGGGCCGCCACCCGGGGCGGCGGCCGGAAATAAGAACGCCTTCCGCGACGAAACGGAAGGCTAGTTTGCAGTTGGCCGTTCGCGGCGGGTCAGGTATCGCGATGCACTTTCAGCGCCTTGGGTCCCTTCTCGCTGTCCATCAACTCGAAGCTGACCATCTCCCCTTCGCGGAGCGTCTTGAACCCGTCGCCTTCAATGCAGGTGTGATGAACGAAGACATCCTGTCCGGCATCTTGGGCGATGAACCCGAACCCCTTCTTGTTGTCGAACCACTTCACTTTTCCACTGGCCATAACAAGTCCTCTCTCGCCTTGGGATGGGCAAACCGGCGCAAGTCTCCCAATTCTTGGCACCAACCAGTTCGGTGACATGCTTTACCAATCCAATGCCCGCCTGTCGCAAGGATAGTCAAGAGGCTAATTTTGCGCGAATTGCCGGTCAAGGAATAGTTCGGCAAGAATTGCCGAAATCACGAAAGTTTCTGCCAGCCACGAGGTTAAGACTCAAATCAATAAGTGCGGTCGACTCAAAAGCTTCGGCGACCTACTGCTGTCCTGCAGCTTCCGCCCCCCGGCGGGTGAACTGGGGCCGGCCGCATTTCACTCAAGGTGGAGCGCTTGTTCCATGAATTGATCCAAGTGCTGAAGCAACACGCCTTCATTAACCACCATGGAAGCCCCCGCTTTCCGGGCGGACTCCTGCAACGTCACTTCGCGCTCGGCGGCAAACGCAATCACCGGCAGGTGCTCGGTCTCGCTGTGCTGACGCAGGGACTGAATGATCACCGGCACCCGGCCCTGGCGGTCCTGCAAGTCCATGAAAACCAGCAGCGGCCGGGTCGCACGCGCAAGTTCGGGAACGGCGTTCACTTCGCTGGTGGATTGCACCCGGTAGCCGAGGTCCTGCAGTCGGTTGAGCAACTGCGAGCCGGGCAGCAGCTTCTCATAAAACAACAGGGCCAACGGTTTCGTCATGACCGAAGATTTATGAATTCATTTCCGAATTGCAACCGGCGATTCCCCGGCGAATTCTCCGGCCGGTCAAGCACCCCGGGCAAACCACCGATAACTGCCCGGAACCTCCGGTCCGCCGGCTGCCGGCACCGCACCGTTCGACCCCGTCTATGAACCAGTCCAATCACGAAACCGTGGCCGGATCAGCACACGAGCCCCACGGCGCGCATCAGAAGGCCCTCCAGATCAATCTCGACGCGTCGATTTACGGCACCTTCGCGGAAATCGGTGCCGGGCAGGAGGTCGCCCGCTGGTTCTTCCGGGTCGGGGGCGCGGCGGGCACGATGGCCAAGGCGATGTCGGCCTACGACATGACTTTCAGCGACGCGATTTACGGCACGTGTGAGCGCTACGTGAGCCGCCAGCGCCTGGAGACCATGTTGAATCATGAGTTCGGCTTGCTGGTCGAGCGGCTCAACGCCAAAAGGGGGGCGACGACGCGGTTCTTCGCTTACGCGGACACCTGCGCCACCCGTAGTTTCAGCCGCAAGCAGGACGGCGACGGCTGGCTGGGCATCCGGTACCAGACCCAGCCGCAGACCGATCCCTCGGACATCATTGTGCATTGCCGGCTGCGGGACGAGGAGGCGGTGCTTCAGCAAGAGGCGCTGGGCATTCTTGGCGTCAACCTGGTGCACGCCGCCAGTTATCTTTATCAGGATCCCAAAGCCTTGTTGCTGTCATTGATGCATGGCCTCGGCCGGAAACGCCTTGAAATCGACGTGGTGGAGTTGTCCGGGCCCGCCTTCAACGGGCTGGACAACCGGCTCGTCGCCCTGATGCTGGTTGAAAATGGTCTCTGCGATGCCGCCATGTTTCTCGCCAACGGCGATGTCGTCCAACCATCGGAGGTGCTTTACAAACGGCCGATCCTGATTGAGCGCGGCAGCTTCCGGCCGGTCACCAAAGTGACGGTGGACATGCTGCGGTGCGCGAAAGCCCAGTTTGTGCAGGAGCCCAAAATGCAGGGCGAGGAGGTCATCACCCTGTTGGAGATGACCCTGAAGAATCTGAGCGACGGCACGAGAATTGACCATCAGGATTTTCTCGACCGGGTGGACATCCTGCGGACGCTGGGTCATCCGGTGCTCATCTCCAACTTTGCCGAGTATCACCGGCTGGCGGCCTACTTCTTCCGCTACACCCGCAAAATGATCGGCCTGGTCATGGGCGTCCCCACGCTGCGGGCGATCTTCGACGAGATGTATTATGCGGACCTGGAGGGCGGAATTTTGGAATCCTTTGGCCGCCTGTTTAAGAACGACCTCAAGTTCTATGTCTATCCCCAGCAAGACGCGACCACCGATGCGCTGATCTCGGGGTCCAACCTGCGCGTCGCGCCGCATCTCCGCCATTTGCACGCATACCTCGTCGAGAATCGCTTAATCGAAAGCCTCCGCGATTACGACGAGCGCTGCCTGCCCATCTTTTCCCGCCAAGTGTTGGCCAAACTGCAATCCGGCGACCCCACCTGGGAGCAGGAAGTGCCGCCCCAGGTCGCCCGCATCATCAAGGAGCGAGGACTGCTCGGCTGCCATGCATCCTTTCGCGCGCAGGCGGTGAAGAAATCCGCAGCCGCCTGATCACGCCGCCTGCGTGCCGCGATAGACTCGCGGAACGCGGTAGGTGATCGCGGTCAGCACTTCCCACGGAATCGTTTCCGCCCATTGCGCCACCTCGGTCGCGCTCAATTCCTGATCACCCTGCCGGCCGATCAACACCACTTCATCGCCCGCCTGGGTGGCCGGCAGCTTCGTCACATCCACGAGCATTTGATCCATGGTGATGCGGCCCAGCACCGGGCAGCGTTCGCCGCCGATCAACACGTTCGCCCGCTCGCTTCCCGCCCGCAGATAACCATCACCGTAGCCGGCGCTCACCGTCGCCACCCGCGTGGTGCGCGTCGTCGTGTATATGCCGCCATAGCTCAAGCGGCTGCCTTTCAGCACCTCCTTCACGTGGGTGACGCGACACTTCAGCGACAACACCGGGCGGACATGGTCCGTCGCCGTCAGTTGGATCTTCCGGCGGCCCGCCGGGAGGACGCCATAAACCAGCAAGCCCGGCCGCACGAGGTTGTAGGGTCCGGGTTCCTCCAGGAGAATCGCCGCACTGTTGTTCGCATGCAGATACTCGAAGCTCCGACCCTTGATGGACAAGGCGCTCAACAACTTTCCGAACACGGTCCGCTGCCGTTGGGTGTAATGAAACTCATCCTCCACCGAGGCAAAGTGCGTGTACAGACCGACCAGGCTCACGTCCGGCAACGCGTCCAGTCGGGCTATCAATTCCTCCGCCTGCTCCGGTGCGCAGCCCAACCGGCCCATGCCCGTGTCCACCTTGAGATGCAAACGGGCCGTTCGCTTCGTCTTCTTCGCCACCGCGGCAAACGCCTCTCCCTCGGCCAGCGATGAAACCGTAACCATCACGTCGTCCTTCACCGCCTGCTCGATCTCCTCCGGCAGACAGGCACCCAGCATCAAGACCGGCCAACCGGGGCCCACGCCGCGAATGGTCCGTGCCTCGGTCAGGTTCGCCACGCCAAACACATCCGTGCCGCTCTGCATGAGCACCCCGGCGATCTGCTTCAGGCCATGTCCGTAGGCATCCGCCTTCACGACCGTCAGGATCCGGACGCCCGCACCCACGCGTTGACGAATCCAGGTGAGATTGTCGCGCAATGCGTCGAGATCGATTTCCGCCCAGCATCGAAGAACCGGTTTCACGCGGCTGATTTCAATCGGCACATCCGGTTGCCGCAATGGAAAAACAGAAAAAGCACGCGTCAGGCTATGGCGGCATCGTTGGATCGTCGTCGCTTGGTGCCCATGGCGACCATTCTTTCCTGCTTTCAGTGGGGCACACCTATGACTAGCCTCCACACCATGTTCACGCGATTGATTCTGACTTCGGCCCTCCTGGTATCGCTCCTGGCCAACCGCGCCGAGACGGCGGACACTTCAATTGCCGGCGCATTACGAGTGGCCACGTTCGATGTCGATGCCACGCCGCCCATCGGCAGCCGGCTGGCGTACGACCCGGTCACCAACAAATGGGATCTTGGTTTACGTGCCCGGGGGATCGTCCTGCTGGACGCGGGTGAACCCATCGTGCTGTGCGCCATCGACTGGCTCGGGCTGGCCAACGGCGCGCATGACGCGTTTCGCGAAGGCCTGGCCCGCGCGGCGGGAACCACTGCTTCGCGCGTCACCGTCCACGCACTGCATCAGCACGATGCGCCGCTGGCGGACTTTACGGCCGAGCAGATCTTGCGCGGTGAGGGGCTCGAACCGCTGGTGTTCGAAAGTTCATTTCAACGCGAAGTGCTGGGTTCGCTTGAAACTGCGATCCGCGAAGCGCTGCCGCGCGCGCGGCCGGTGACCCATGTTGGGCAAGGGTCCGCAAAGGTGGATCAAGTTGCTTCCAACCGGCGCATCCCCGGCCCCGACGGCAAGATTCGGGCGGTGCGTTACACCGCGACGGCGGACCCCGCGTTGCGCGCGGAGCCCGAGGGGGTGATCGATCCACTGGTTTCGCTGGTCAGCTTTTGGAACGGCGAGGTTCCACTCGCGGTGCTGAGTTACTACGCAACGCATCCGCAGAGTTATTATCGCACTGGCATTCCCAATCCGGACTTCCCCGGCATCGCCCGTTTTCTGCGCCAGCTCGAGGTTCCGGCGGCGTTGCACGTCCACTTTAACGGCGCGGGTGGCAACATCGGCGCGGGCAAGTACAACGACGGCTCGCCCGGCAACCGGCTCGTTTTGGCCGAGCGCCTGGCCGCCGGCATGAAGCAAGCCTGGGAGGCCACGGTTCGCTCCCCCATCTCCGCGACCAACCTCGATTGGCGCGTGGAACCGGTCGCGCTGCCACCGGCGAAGCATCTCTCCATCGACCAATTCGAAGCCCAGCTCAAGGCGCGCGAAGGTTCATTCATGGCGCAAGGCGGGGCCTCGCGGCTGGCCTGGTTGCGCCGCTGCCGGGACGGCCACCAAATCGACGTGACCGCGCTGCACCTCGCCGGCATACGGCTGCTCCATCTGCCGGGCGAATTGTTCGTGGAATATCAACTCGCAGCCAAGGCGTTGCGTCCGGATCGCTTCGTGGCGATGGCAGCGTATGGCGATTACGGCCCCTGGTACATCGGAACCGCGCGCGCCTACGAGGAAGGTGGCTACGAAACCGAGCCGCGTTCCTCCAACGTCGCGCCCGAAGTCGAGGCCGTGTTGATGGAGGCCATCCGCAAGCTGCTCAGGGACTGACGGGTACCGGGGCGGGAATCAAGGGCTGCGTCCACGCCAACTCAAACTCGCCCTCGGCATAGGGGTTGAACTTCACCTTGGAAGAAATGACCTTGGCCCGCACGTAAAGCTCGTCTCCCTTCAACGTGTAGGCCGCACTCGCGCCCGTCACCTCGGCCAGCACTTCGCCCACGTCGTCACTGTAGCGATGCGTAACCCGCAGGGCTTCACCCGCCGCGTTGCGGACCGGCGTGTTGGTGCGGTCGAAGTTCTTCCGCGTGCCGATGAACTGCGTTTTGTAGCGGACGCCCGATTTGGCGGCGATCTCCAGCCTCAACGTGTCATCCGTACGTTCCAGCTCATGCAGCAGCACCCCCGAACTGGCATAGAAATCACCGGCTTCCAGCGCGCGAATCAGATGTTCGGGCGTGAGATACGCGGACCGCACCATCACCCAGCCGCGACCGGTGTTGCTCTTGCCGACCGCCTGTTCGTGGTAGTGATGCGAATCGTCGGTCGCGAGGCCAAACATCGGCTCCAGTCCCAGCACCGCGAGCCGCCACGTGAGAATGATGTCCCACATGCGCTCCGTGCTGGCATGCTGATCGTCGCCCTCGTTGCGGACGGCCGGGTGACCATTGTAAACCTCGAAGAACCGTTCGCCTTCCACGCGCATGAGTTCCTCCGCCGTGACGCCCCAGACGAAGTTGGGATGATTCAAATGCGGAAACATCATCTGCCCGGTTGCCTCACGCTGTTCGAGCACGGCGTTGACGTTGCTCTGCATGACTTCATACACGCTGCTGCCGCCGCGCGGGGGAACATGGTCGCGAAGATTGGTGGCATTGATATGCACCGGTGCGGCCAGGTGACGGTCGGTGATTTCCATCGCCGGCAGCAGGAGGAAACGCTGCGGCTCCTCAAACAAATGGCGGAACTCCCCGAGCGGCTTGAGCCGGACCTGCAGGCGGTCACCGGCTTGTCGCTGCTCCACCCAGGCGTTGCCGAAGCGGGTGATGTACCGCTCCAAGGCGCGGGCTCCGCCGGCGTTGTTGGTGGCATCAACCCACCTCTGGCCGTCGAGCAAGACATTGTGATCCGACAACGCTAGGAAGTGGTAGCCCTCCCGCTGATACCACTGCACGATCATTTCAGGATAGTCATCGCCATCACTCCAGAGCGAATGGGTGTGGAGATTGCCCTTCCACCAGCGCGGCTCGGGCTCCGCCGCCGGGGAAACCCCGACCGCGAGCAACCCGGTCACAGCTCCAAGAAACAGACAACGGGCGGCGGGTTGGCATTGTGAGACGATCGTAAAAAATGCGCGGTTCATGGGAGGCCGCAGCATGCGGCACGCAAGGAGTCGGAGCAACCGCGCAGTTGGCGGAAATCAAAACGGACTCCGGTGCGAGAGTTGTTAGCAGTCCCCTGCCCGGCCGACGTCACGGCTCTCTCCAGTGGCCTTCCTGACGCACAACGATTCCCGCCTTATCGCACGTTCGCCCCCGGGTCGAAGGGCGACAAGTAATCACCATAAATGACCCGTTGCTGGCCGCCGGGCGTGGTCCAAGAGAGCGTGAAGGCGGCCGGTTCGCTCTCGGACGTGCAGTACAACTCGATGTAGTAGCGTTGTTCCGCCCGCAGTTGAGCCACCGCCGACTCAGCTTGGGGATCGGTGGAAGACCAGATCCTGCGGGCGCGGGCGGGATTCTCCGAATCGCTCAACCAGAGCTCCGTCTGGCCGCTGCCGCTCACATGAAAGGAATAAGCTCCCGAGCGCGGCGGATGAAGGTAGCCGCGCGCCCGGGAACTCCCAGGTTTTACCCCAACTCCGGAAAACATGAACTGACCCAGGTACGTCTGATTCGTCACGCCGCCGGCGGCGGTCCACTCCTCAAGCAAGAGCGTGCCGCGCGTATCCGAAAGCTTTTGCAGAACGGCCGGCTGGCCGGGCACCACGTTGACACCGTTGCCGGCGGGCACGAGCAGCGACGGACCTTCAAAGCTTTGCAGGATGCTGACCGCTCCCTCGAAGACTTCGAGCCGCGTGGCGGCCGCGGTGGAGAGCAGTTTGAAACGCGTGCCCACGACGACGGCCTCCGCCTGACGCGTCACCAGGCGCACGGGTGTCCCCGGCTTTTGCTTCGCGACCGTCGCCTCGAATGTACCCTGATCGAGCAGCAGGTGCTTGCTGCCGCGTTGTTGATCAATCTGGAGTCGGGTAATCGCTTCGAGCGAGACTTCGGTTTCTTCACCGAGATAGCGGAAGCTGGCGCGACTGTTGGGCGAAGTGACCAGCCGATCCCCTGCGCGCAAGGCATCGCCCGGTTCCGCCGCGAACTTGCGATCCCCCCGCTCGATGGTCAGCGTGCCTTCCAGCTTCGCGACCCGGGCGAGTTTCACCGGCTGCAACCAGAGCCACACCGCCACGCCCACCAGTGTGAGGGAGGCGGCCATCGACAGTCCGGACATAATCGGTGCCTGCCGGAAGCGCCGCCAGCGCCGCCGGGGCTTTACCATTCGCGTCGTCGCAGACACGGAAGCAGTGGCTTTCGGAGGCGCGGGGCTTAAAGGAACGATATTGCTGGCCGGTTCCGGGGCTTCCGCACTATCCGCCGCCCGCAACGCGGCTTCCTCGCCCAGTTCCTTGAGCTTGATCTGCTGGGCCAACAAGTCCGCGAACATCCCGCGCAATTCGCCATCGCGCTTGAGCCGGTCATTCAATTCCTGAACTTCACCGGTCGGCAGGGAGCCATCCAGGTATTCGAGCATCTGCCGCCAGATCTGATCATCGTTGCTGGGCGGGATGGCGTTCATGGCGTCGGTGGCTGACGTTTCAGGCAGCGGGCCAGCGTCTGATGGATGCGCGTGAACGCGACGTACAAGGTTCCGGGCGACTTGTTCTCAGCCGCCGCCAGTTCGAGGTAGGTTCGTTGCTCGAAGTACCGGCGCTGAACCAGGCGTCGGGCGGCTTCCGAGAGTTTCTCCAGGCACTCGCCCAGCCGGTTCTTGTATTCCTCAAAACGGGGTTCCCCACCCATTTGTTCCATCTCGCTCCCCAGTAACTCGATGACCTCGGCGTCCAAACTGGTGATTTCACGACCGGCTTTGCGGAGATTTGCCAGCGCGACCCGCCGGGCCAGACCGCGCGCCCAAGGGCCGAACGGACGCGACTGATCATACGAGCCCCAGCAGCGCACAATCTCCAAAGTAACGTCCGAAAACGTGTCCTCCACCCGGTGCGGATCGCGGACGATGGCCCGGACGGTCGCCAACAAGACCGTGCGATGGGCGAGCACCTGCCGAAAGGCGTCTTCGTAGGCGTCATGCACTTCGAGTTTCACGGAAGCATTCACGTTCTTTTGAGCATATTGTCGCCCGCACCGAAAATCTTACAGGAAATCTTTGGGACAAGGCAGCATTTGCTCCGATGATCCCCCGCTCCACCGGGTGGTCGAAAACCGATTTCAAGAGAAAACGCTCATGAAACGGCAGCACCTGGCAACCGATGTCCTTCATTACCAACTACAAGTTCATCAATGGTGCCGGCACCATGAAGGCATGCTGCTCCACCAGACTCAATGCGCCGTTCCACGAGAGGTATTGGGTGAGATAGACGAAGAACACGTAGAAAAACACCACCGGCACGAGCGCGAGCCGGCTGGTCCAGCGGAAGGACCAGTGGCGGGGCTCGTCGCGGCGATTGGCCCGGCTGACGGCCCAGCCGGTGATCAAACGGGCGGGAAAGATGAAGACCACGAAAAGCAGGCTCGGCAGCCAGGCGATCTCGCGCGGCGGCAGCTCGATCTTCAACAGATACAACGGCAATGCGAACAGCAAGGAGATGAAGAGCGAGAGCCAGAACGCGATCGGCGCGCGGCGGAACATCTGACGCACGGTCTTGACGGCGAACAAGGCGCGGAAGCGGTTCTCCAACGCGAAGTGGGTCTGGAGAAATGGCAGATGCATGACGACCAGCATCAACAACAGGCCGCCGATGATGGACAGCAGCGCACCGCCTTTGTCCGGGGCAACCTGGGCGGCCAAAATGAGCAGCCCCACCGGGATCACCAGCCAGAGCAACGCGCCGAGAAATCCCCGTGCGCCGAGCCAGAAGTAGTAGGGAAGTCGCAAGCCGACCACGTAATCAACGACCGCGTTGCGAATCGTGCCGAACTTGTCGGGCGTCGCGAGCCACTTGAAGAACCGAACCGGGGCCGGCCAGAGAAAGTGGCGCAGTCGTCCGCCCCGCAGGCAAGCCCAGACAATGTGCAACACGGTGAGCGACGCGAGCACCAGCAGACCCATTCGCCAGGCCTGGGCGGTGGGACTGCCGGGCGCGATCAGTTCCGCGTCCTTCCACAGACTGGAAACGATCCGCACCGGCAGGGACACCAGCCAGGCACCCAGGAAGAAGCTGCCCAAGATCGAGGCCTTGCGAATGCCGACGAATCCGCTGCGCAACTTGCCGGTCGCCGCGACGCGCCCGCTGGCGTGAATCAAGTATCCGAGACTCAGGAAGTTCAAAAACGGGACAATCGACAAGAGCGCAAGCCCGACGATCAGAGAAATCAATCCAAATGCCCAATCCAGCCCCGAACCGATAGCGCGCACCACTCGACGCAACCGGGACGCCGCCGCCGTGCCCACCACCGGGGCGGTGGATTCCTCCGACAACTGCGGCGGAATCTGAGTCGAATCCATGATTTGAACGTCCGAAGCCATTATCTGAAACAATTGGGTCTTGCCGATGCTATTAATACCCGGAATGTGATGATGTTTGTTTCAGCTTTCGGGAAAGCATGAGACCAGCCGGCAACCGATGCAAAGCCTGAACCAATGAAGCTCTGGGTCCGCAACACGATCTTCCTCGGCCTGTGCCTCACCGCGACCGGTGTGGGGATCGGACGCGTGCTTCAGCGTCCCCAGTTCGCGGAGCCGAAGTCATTTGACGCGGCCAAGTTCGAAGCCGACGACTTCCTTCACGCCGTCGCCCGGCTGGATCAGGCATTCGCCGCCCATTGGGAAAGCCTGGGCCTGAAGCCGGTTTCCCGCGCCAACGACCTGACCCTCGCGCGCCGCCTGTCGCTGGCGCTGACCGGCACGATTCCCTCGCTCGAGGAAGTGCGGGCGCTCGAGGCACGACCCGAGGCTCAACGCGTCCAGTGGTGGCTCACCCACTTGTTCGAGGACCGCCGGTATGGCGATTATCTGGCCGAGCGCTTCGCGCGCATGGCCGTGGGCGTTGAGAACGGACCTTTCATCATCTATCGCCGACACCGGCTGGTGAGCTGGTTCAGTGACCAGCTCATGGCCAATCGCCCGTACGATGAACTTGTTCGCGAATTGATTTCCGCCGAAGGGGTCTGGACCTCAAAACCGGCGGCGAACTTTGTCACGGTGACGGTGGATCAGAACAACGAGGCGGAAGGTCCGGACCAGATCAAGCTCGCCGGACGCGTGAGCAAAGCCTTCCTCGGCGTGCGGCTGGACTGTGTCGAATGCCACGACGACTTCATGGGGG
>CAYXDZ010000007.1:0-22742 GCA_964463815.1 uncultured Verrucomicrobiota bacterium
AGGCCGAGCCAGGTGGTGGCGGTCGTGTTGGCCCGGTCGACGACGGCGTAATACCGGAACTCAAGGGGGTCGATGCCGCCTTCCTCATTCACCATGGTGTTGCGGTGGAAGCCGGTGGCGATCTTCTGCTCGCGCGTGGCGTCGGGCAGCAGGTCGCCCGCAAGCTGTTCGATGGTGAACTGATCGAACGGCAGATCGGCGTTCAGCGCGTTGATCACCCAGTCGCGATACGGCCAGATCGACCGGCGGTAATCCGCCTCGTAGCCGTTGGTGTCCGCGTAACGTGCCAGATCCAACCACGGTCGCGCCCAGCGTTCCCCGTAATGCGGCGAACCGAGCAACCGCTCCACCAGTCGTTCATAAGCCTTGGGCGCGGGATCGTTGACGAATTCCGCCACCTCCTCCGGCGTCGGCGGCAGGCCGGTCAAGTCGAGCGACAAGCGACGGATCAAGGTGGTGCGGGGCGCTTCCGGCGCGGGCTGCAAGCCTGCCGCTTCCAGCCGGGCGAGCACGAAGTAATCGAGTTCAGTTCGCGGCCAATCAACTTGCCGAACTTCCGGCAGGCCGGGCGTAACCGGCTGTTCGTAGGCCCAGTGTTTGCGATAGGTCGCCCCTTCGGAGATCCACTGCCTCAGCCGGGCCACTTGTTCTGGCGAAAGTCGTTCACCGTCCTTGGGTGGCGGCATCAAGTCATCCTCATCGCTCGTCGTCACCCGCCGCAGCAACTCACTCGCCTCCAGTTCACCGGGGACGATCGCCCGCTCGCCCGACTTGGCGGGTTGCAGGGCGGCTTCCCGTTCATCCAGCCGCAGCCCGGCCTTGCGGGTCGCCTCATCGGGTCCGTGGCATTTGAAACAACTGCCGGCCAGGATTGGGCGGATATCGCGGTTGAAGTCCACCGTTTCGGCGGCGATGGACAGGGAGGTCATCGCGGAAAACGTCCCCGCCATGACGAACACGGCGAGCCGGCGCGGCAAAAGATTCGGCAACTGGAAGGTCATGGATTTCATCTACCAGACTGGGTTGGTCCGGAGATTAATCAATCCACGCCGAAAGCAAACTTTTCTCTGCCCAACCGGCCCGACAAAAATCCGGCCAACGCCGCGTCAACAAGCTTTTAGGTGCGTGCGTTGAAAGGTAAACCGAGCAATTTTTTTAACAGGCACAACGTGGTGCGGAAATACTGGTGGGAAAATCCGCACCACGTCATTGCCTCGGCCTGCCTGCGCTCACTGACGCAGGACGTTGGCCGAGGAGCTTTTAGCAACGGGCTTGCCATGAAGCTTTTGCTCGCGTTTCGCGCCATTCCCAACACGCCGGTCATGCTTACTGTCTCGCATTGGTGCAGGAAGGTGTCCTGCTTGAGTTCGCCCGGCCCGCAAAGCGGGCGAACAAGCATGGTCCGTGACCACGATTCCGCACCGCATGGCGGGCGTCATGGCGGCCATCAAAACTCTGTCAATCGCGCGAGTTCCTTGAAGCGTGCCTCGATCTTGTCACGCGTTGCCCGGGTCGTGGTTTTCAAGCCAAAGCCCTCGCAACAAAAAGAGGCCACCACACTGCCATAGACCATCGCCTTGCGGATGTTCTTGTCCACACTGCCGCCCGATTTGGCCAGGTGGCCAATCAAACCACCCACGAAGGAATCGCCGGCACCGGTTGGGTCCACGACGCGGTGCAAGGGGTAGGCCGGGCAGATGAAGTAGCCTTTGGGTGACGACAGAATGGAACCGTGCGAACCCTTCTTGATGATGACGTATTTCGGTCCGAGGCGGTGGAGCTTCTTCAAGGCGGCAAACACATTGTCCTCCTTGGTCAGTTGATGCGCCTCGCTGTCATTGAGGACGAAGGCATCCACGCGGGCGATCAGTTTGAGCAGATCATCGAGGGCGATGTTCAGCCAGAGGTCCATCGTGTCGGCCACGACAAACTTGGGCCGATGCACCTGGTCCAGCACATGATGTTGGAGCGCGGGGGCGATGTTCGCCAGCAACACGTAGGGCGTGGTTTTTTGCGCCTCGGGTAAATGCGGTGTGAAGGTCTCGAACACGCCCAACTCCGTGAGCAGCGTGCGCCGGTTGTTCATGTTCACCTCGTACTCGCCCGACCAGTGAAACGTCTTGCCGTCCTGAATCTGCAGGCCCGCGAGATCAATCCCGTGCTTCTCGTAGAGCGTCACATAACGCTTGGGGAAATCCCGGCCCACCACGCCGACCAGCTTGGTGGGGGCGAAAAAGCTGGCCGCCACGGCCGCATGACTGGCCGAACCACCCAGCAAACGGGGATTTTCGGCCCGGGGAGTTTTGATGGAATCGAGGGCGGTGGAACCAACAACAAGTACGCTCATGTCGGGCGCAGGAGTTAGCAGAACCGGCGACAAAGCACAGCAAAAAAGCCCGCTCAAGCCGGTAAACGGCGCCGGAACTCCGCGCAAGCCTTCGTCACATCCGGCTGATTCAAGATGGCGGACACGACACAGATTCGCCTGGCCCCGGCGGCGAGCACGGAATCAAGGTTGTCGAGCGTGATGCCACCGATGGCAAACCAGGGGATGTTCACACTGGCGGCGGCCCAGCGAACATAGTCGAGCGTCACCGCCGGGCGGCCGGGCTTGGTGCCGGTGGGAAAAACCGGACCAATGGCAATGTAATCCGCACCCGCCGCCAGCGCGCGCTGCGCCTGTTCCGGCGCGTGGGAACTCAACCCCAACAACGGTTGATGACTACTGATTCCCGAACCGGCCAGTTCGCGCTTGTGCCGGAATCCTGGATCAAAGAAATCCTCCTGCCCGAGATGACAGATGGATGCGCCGACTGTGCAAGCCAGCTCCCAGTGGTCGTTGATCACCAGATGAACCCCGGCCGCCGAGGTGATGGGCAGCAGTTTTTCCGCGACGCGGCGGATGTCCTCCGCGGACTGGTGCTTGGCGCGATA
Source organism: uncultured Verrucomicrobiota bacterium (assembly GCA_964463815.1). Classification (GTDB taxonomy): domain Bacteria; phylum Verrucomicrobiota; class Verrucomicrobiia; order Limisphaerales; family RI-55; genus RI-55. The sequence goes on from CAYXDZ010000007.1 coordinate 2,935, forward strand.
CTGAATCAGATCGGCACCGCCCGCACAGAGCGCGCGGGCCAGTTCCTCGGGCGGGCGCTGGTGCAGATAAGCTCCATCGACAAACGCGTAGAGCCGGCAGTCCGCGAGGGGCTTCATTGATTGGCGCGCGGGGCGGGCGGCGGAGCCCGGTGTTCGGTCGGCACGTAGTCCGGCGGCAGTTGCAGCGCCGTCAACAGCCGGGCCCGGGCGGGCGCGGAAAGCGCGCTTTCCGGGTCGAGCAAAGCGTCGCGCAGGACGTTGCGGATGGTTTCCAGAGGCGGCAGCGCCAGGCGTGGACAATCCTCGGCCGGCGGATCATCCAGGCAGCCCGCTTCGGTCATGTAGCGCGTCCAGATGCCTTTCGCGAGCGCTATGCTGGTCTGGGCGGGCTCTGACTCACCGAGCGCGAGGTTGTAAAAGGCGAAGGTCAACTGGCCTTCAATGGCCGCCATCGCCTTGTTTTGATCCTTGCCGGACGCGTCTTCGCTCACCATCTCGATCGCCCATTCGTCCAGGCTCACGCCTTCGCGCACGGCGTCCGGATAAATCTCCTTCAGCTTGCGCCACCACTCCTCGGCCTGGCGGGTGCGGGTGTAGGAGTACAAGCTGTACACCGCCTTGCGTAGAAAATTGCGATAACCCGCATGTTGTGCGGGTGCCTTGCCATCCATTTTCATCATCTCCTGGAACGCCTGGTCCGCCTTCTCCAGTATGTCCAGGTTCGGAGCCATGAACAGTTCCTGGTCGTTATCCAGCAGGATCAGGCGGCCCCGTTGAAACGCCACGTCCATGCACTGGTGGATCACCCGCCGCAAGGTGTCCTTGTTCTGATCCTTCGCGCGCTGCAAACCCACGGTCGCCCAGTAAATGGCATGTGTCTCCGGCAGCTTCCATTCCAGCGGACCATACTCTTCATCGACTTGCCGCATGATCTCGGGGTCCATCTTGAATTCCTCGCGCAGCCGGCGGACACGTTCCCGTGCCTCATCGGTCTGCGGATTGATCAGTTCCTCCCAGTTGGGATGCTCGCGGCCGATCACCGGGATCATGGCCCGCGCCCATTCCCGTTTGTAATACATGTGCGCCCCGTCAAGGTAATGCCCCATCTTGTGCTGGAAGAACCACGCCAGTTCGCGGTAGATCAGCGCCTCGTCGGGATTGTAACGCAGCCCTTCGTCGCGCAGGAGCTCGGTGCCGGCCCGAACCCAGCGCCACTTGTCCTCGGGCGCGGTGAATTTCACCGAGATGTTGTAGGCCATGTTCCACGCTTGCACGGCCCAGACCTGCGCCATGCGGGGTTGCAGCTTGGTGATCCAGTCGGCCAGTTGCATCGCCTCGAAGTACTTGCCCTGTTCCTCCAGTTCGTTCGAGCGAATCCACAAGGCGTTGGCGATGATCCCCCGGAAACCGCCGAGGGCCACGGTGGTGAAGGCCAGCACCGGTGGTGCGTTCTCCAGCGGAGCAATCTCGGTCAACCCCAGGCGCTCGCGCGCCGACGTCAAGGCCGGCTGCACGAAAGAACCGGCCAGCAGCAGCACGACCAGCATCCCGGCCAGCACCAGTTTGTATCCGCGATTGGAACCCTGCTTCATGATCATTGATTGCTTTGCGCGGTGGCGAGTTCACGGCGTTGGAACAGCCACATGCCGGCGAGCGCCAGCAGGCCGCCGAGCAGCAGGATGATCTGCGCGAAGGCCTCGCCCAACCGGCCCCAGGTGATGCTGCGCCCGGTGCTGAGGTTGTCCACCGGCGAGAATTCCTGCGCCAGATTGATCACCCGCAGGAGCGTGGAGAAGACGGGCAGCATGGTTTGATCGAAAACTTGCGCGATGGGCTCGCCGGTTTCGTGATTCCGCCCCATCACCGTCCCTTCGGTCACCGAAGTGGAAAGCGTGCCGCTGGAAAAAACCACCAGCAAAATGCCCAGTGAACAAAAGCACGCGACGGGAAACGTCATGTAACTCGCCGCCGCCAGTCCCAGCGCGGATAGCAGGCTCAGCCAGAACAAGATGATCAGCAGTCCGCGAACATAATTCAGCGTGAAGCCACCCTCATGATACAGCACCTCCAGACCGTCCTCGATGGGGAAGACCACCGCCGTGTTGTCACTGTTGCGATACTGGATGATCAGTTCGCCCTTGTCGTTGAGCAAATCGCGGAACCGCTTGCTCTCCCCGAGGTAAGTCACCTGCACGGGCACCTCATGAAACGTATTGCCCGCCAGCGGTAGCGGGTTGCTGCGAATGACGTTTTCCCCCGACCCGATGCGCCATTCGCCGACATGCTCCCGCATGGAATTCGTGTCCGCACCGTAAAAGCGAAAGCGCAGATGGAAGGTCTGGAGGTCGAGGGTCGGGCTGAACGGGCCAACCGGAATGGTCCACGCACGGATGTTGTTGGGCGGCACCACCTCCATCTGAGCCCGCGCCTGACCTTCAAGCATCTGCCGTTCATACGCGAAATTCAGGTTGTTCGTATCCGCGCCCCGCACCCGGTCGGCGAGATAGCGATCGACCGCCGCTTTGACATCGAATACCTCTTCCTTCATCGATCCCCGCGCAATGAGGATTTCGGAATAAAGCGTCTGCCGCTCCTTTTCCGGAAGCAAACCCGCGCGGTAAATCAACACACCATACACCGCGGCACCCGCCACGGTCAGCAGCGCGGCATTCAGCGAGATGACCCCGATCCATTTGCCCAGCCAGATCTGCCAGCGCGGAATCGGTTTCACGACCACCATTTGCATCTGGCAATCCTCGATGTCCCGCGCCAGCACCCCGCACGACAGCCACAACGTGGCAAAACCGAGCAACAGGGTGATCGTGCTGAGCGTGTAGGTGAGGAGAATCTGCGCGAAACCCCGGGCCGTGCCGTCATCTTTGATGAGCAGCGGCAGCAACACGACGCTGCCCACGAGCAACGCGGCCACCGCCACGAACAGCCGGTAACGAAACGCTGCCTTCCAGGTCAGCTTGATGATGGCGAGCAGGGGCGACATGGCTACTCGTTGGGCTTCTTGCCGCCCAGCAGGCCGGACAGTTTCTCATTCGCTTTCGCCAGATCGACGGCCGGCTTGGGAGCCTCGGCGGGTTTGGGGGCAACCGGCGGGGCCGGTTCGTGCTTGCCAAGCGCGGAGAGTTTCGCCTGATCGACCTTCGGTTGTTCGGGCGCGACGGCGGCGGGCACCGGTTCCTTCGGTTTGGCCGCGGTCAAGCGTTCCAAAACCTTGGCCGTCGCGTCGGTTGCCGGACTGGCATCGTCGCCCCGCAGGTAGGCGGCCACCCGGTGGCCGGACGTGGCCCCGGAAGTCTCGGCGGACGCTTCGCGCGCGCGCCGCACCACGTCGAGAAAGTAGCTCTCCAGATTCTGCGTCGGGTTGTCCACGCGCACTTCCGCGTTGCCAATGTCGGCGCGAATGGTCGCCAGCACCTTTTCCGTCGCCTCGCGCGACAGCGTCGGCGTGGTGATCCGCAGGGTGTCGCGTTCGGACAACAACTCTTTCAACGTGCCAAGGGCCTGGATTTTTCCGCCGTAGTAAATCACGACCCGGTCGCAAACATCCTCCACGTCGGCCAGCAGATGGCTGCTCAGGATGATGGTTTTGCCGCGCTTCGCCAGCGCGATGATGAGATCCTTGATCTCGCGGCAGCCGATGGGATCGAGACCGGAAGTCGGCTCGTCCAGGATGATCAGGTCGGGATCGTTGATCAGGGCCTGCGCGAGGCCGATGCGCCGCTGCATGCCTTTTGAGAATTCGCCGACTGTCCGCGTGCGGGCCGCATTGAGCCCGACCATCTCGATCAACTGCTCGGCGCGGTTCTGGCGGTCCTTGGCATCGATGGAAAACAGGTTGCCGAAGAAATCGAGCGTCTCCTCGGAGTCGAGGTAGCGATAGAGGTAGCTTTCCTCGGGCAGGTAGCCGATGCGCTGCTTGGTCTGTACGTCGCGCGGTGATTTGCCAAACACTTCGATGTGGCCCTTCGTGGGGTAGAGCAAGCCGAGCAGCATCTTGACGGTCGTGGACTTGCCGGAGCCGTTGGGTCCGAGCAGGCCAAAGACCTCGCCGCGTTTGACCTCGAAATCCACGTTGTCCACCGCGCGCGCCTTGGGCCGGCCCCAGAAGTCCTTGAAGACCTTGGTGAGCCCGCGCACGGCGACGACGTTCTCGCGCTCGCCGTTGGGCGGTGCTTCCGCCGCCGGGGCCGCGGGCTTAACTTGTTCCAATGCTGTCATGCGATTGTGTGCTTGGACCGTCGTGATGGTCGGTGCGTTCTATTTTCCCGCGAGCCGGCGGAAGATGGCCGCCAACCCCGGCTTGTCGAGCCGGTGATTCGCGATGTCGATCATGGCTTGGTAAAGTTCATCTTGATCCGGCGTTCGATGGACCCCGTTCGCCTCAAGGAACGTCAACGCACTTGCGACGGTCGTGCGCTTGCTTCCGTCCAGGAAAGCTTGCGCTTCAGCCAGGTGATACGTGTAGGCCGCGGCGATATCGAACCAATCACCGCCCCCGTAATAGCAAGTATTCACGGCGGCAACCAACGCGGAATCCACCAGTCCCGAATCCCTCACCCCTTCGCTGCCACCATGTTCCCTAAGTGATTCAGCGTGGAGGTCGTCAACTTCAGTGCGCGAAAGAAAGAGCGGCTCGTTCATTTGGCGAGTCGCGCCAGCAGTTCACGATTTTCAGCGAAGACCCGCTTTTTTGCCGCCTCAAATTTATCCCGCGGAATGTATTTCACCTCGGGGGCGGCCACGGGCGCATCCCGCATCGCCACGGGTTCCACCTTGCGCAGGCAATCTTGAATGCTCCGGCTTTCTTCCGGACTCAATTTCTTCTGGTCGTCGTTTTCAGCCGCACTCATATCGGGATCGTAACCAGTTTTAGCCTGCTACGCCAGCTTCGGTTCAGGATGCTTGTGGCCGTGCCCATGATCATGATCATGGCCGCAGCCGGGACCATGCACGTGCGCATGATCGTGGTCATGCTTGTCACCCTCGTCCTTACCCGCGTCCGGCGGCGCGGTCGGGACGGGCGCATACGGTTCGAGTTCTTCGCCGTGGCGCACGAGGCGGAAGCTGTTGAAGACCACCACCAGGCCGCCGGACACGTGGAAGATCGCCGCCATGATCGGGTTGATGTAGTCCATCGCCGCCAGCACGAGGCCGCCCACGACGAACAACATGCCAAACATGAAATTCTGGTTGATCACCGCCCGCGTCTGCCGCGACAGCGTGACCAGGAACGGCAGCCGGCGCAGATCGTTGTTCATCAGCGCAATCGTCGCCGAGTGGATGGCCACCTCGCTGCCGGCCGCACCCATCGCAATGCCGAGATCGCCGGCCGCGAGCGCGGGCGCATCATTCACGCCGTCACCCACCACCGCGACGCGATAACCCTTGGCCCGCATGTTCTTCACGAACTCGACCTTGTCCTGCGGCAGACAGTCGCCCGTCGCTTCTTCGCAGCCGATGTCGGCGGCCACCCGGTTGGCCACTGGTTGACGGTCACCGGAAACCATCGCGATGCGCCGGACGCCGCTCACCTTAAGGTCTTCAAGCGCGGTCTTCGCCTCGGAGCGGACTTCGTCCTGCAAGCCGACCCAGCCGATGCACCGGCCTTCGCGCGCGACGAAGATCAGGCTGTAGCCTTCGGTTTCTTTGATATCCACCGTGGCCATGAAGTCGCCTTCGACCTTGTTTTCCTTGAGCCAGTTGGCGCGTCCGACGAGCACCGCCTGCCCATCAATGGTCGCCCGCACGCCCTTGCCGGCGGTCTCCTCAAAGTTCACCGGCTCGACGAGCGCCACGCCTGCTTCTTCCGCCAGGCGGGCGAGCGCTTTGGCCGTGGGATGGTTCGAATACTTCTCAGCCGAAGCCGCGACATGCAGCAGATCCGCCGGCTGGACGTTGTTGATCGGATTCAACCGGCTCACCACCAGCTTGCCGTAGGTCAGCGTGCCCGTCTTGTCGAAGATGAAGGCGTTGATGCGCGCGGCCAGTTCGATGTCCGCCACGTTCTTGATGAGCACTCCCAGCCGCGCGGCGGCGGAAAGCGCGGCGACCATCGCGGTCGGCGTCGCCAGGATGAACGCGCACGGACAGGCGACGATGAACACCGCGATTACGCGGCTCATCTCACCCGTGAATGCCCACACGAGCGCGCCGATGATCAACACGAGCGGGGTGTAATAGCCCATGTATTGATCGACGATGCGCATGATCGGCAGGCGGGTTTTCTCGGCCGCGAGGATCAGTTCATGCACCTTGCCGATGGTCGTGTCCTCGCCCGCGCGGGTGACCTTGATTTCGAGCACACCATTCAAGTTGATCGTGCCGGCGAACACCTCGTCGCCTTCCTTCTTGTCCACGGGCAGCGATTCACCGGTGATGTTCGCCTGGTTCAGCGAGCCGGCACCCTTGAGAATCAAACCGTCGGCGGCGACGTTGTCGCCGGGCCGCACGCGGATGATGTCGCCGATTTTCAAATCCTGCACGGCGACTTCGACCTCCCCGCCGTCCGCCACGCGCCGCGCCTTGGTGGGCGTCAGTTTGATGAGTGCTTCGATGGAGTGCCGCGCGCCCTCGGCGGTGCGGGATTCGATGATCTCGCCGAGCAGCATGAAGAACGCGACCAGTCCGGCTTCCAGGTAGTTGCCGGAGGCGAAGGAGGCGAGCAATGCCAGCGCCACCAGTTCATTGGTGTTGAGCCGGCCCATGCGCAAATCCTTGATCGCCGTCCAGACAATCGGATAGCCGAGCAGAAAGGCGCCGGCCATCGCGCTGAAGTCCGCCACCACGCGCGCGTCCAGAAACCAATCGACCGCAAAGCCGTTGAGCACCAGGAGGAGGCCGAAGATGGTCTGGGTCAGTTGAATCTGCGTGTGCGAGTGATCATGCCCGCAATCGCCGCCCGCTTCCCCGGGACCATGGTGATGATGCGCGTGATCGTGACCGTGGTGATCGTGGTCATGATCGTGTTTGGTTAGAAAAGCGGCTTTCATGATGGGGTGTTTGCAGGCTTGACCTCAACGGGGTGCCGGCGTGGGCGCTTCAGGTTCACGGGTCAACTGGAGCCGCAGTTCACGGCGGTTGCCATCTTCCGGTTCCACCATGACGACCCGGGTGTTCACGTTGGTCATGATGCGCCCCATATACTCGGCGCGCAACCGCGTGATGTAGAGATTGGGGTTCGCGCGGTAATACTGGAGCTGCTCCTGGAAATAAAGCGCGTCGGCGGCCACCGAATTGGTCAACCGGCTGGCGTCGGCGTGCGCGCGATTGATGATGGCCTGGGCTGCGCCATTGGCGGTGGCCACAATGCGGTTCGCCGTCGTCTGCGCCTCGCTGATGAGGGTGCCGCTGATGGCCTCCGCACCCAGCACCGCGTCAAAGGCATCCTTCACCTGCCGCGGCGGGATCGAGTTGAGTTCCAGATTTTCAATCACCACGCCCAGATCCTGGGCGATGAGGGTTTGATCCAGCCGCCGGCGGACCTCGTCCCGGAAGCCGGCCACATCCTTGCGCACCGCATCATCCACCAAGTGCCGGGCGGCCGCGTAATTGAGCGCGTTGTTCAGAGCATTGCGGACGACGTTCGAAGCGCTGGTGAAATTGAAGGCATAACGCACGGCGTCGGTGATGCGATAGCGCAGCGTCGCCCGTGAGTGCATGATATTGCCATCCGCCGTCAGCAGGTAGCCGTCGTACATGGGTGTCAGGACCTGCTGCATGGGCGGGTCCATGTTGGCCGCCTCCATTTCGCGGGTGCGGAAGTACCAACCGACGTTGGAAGTGACTTCCTGCACCTGGCCGATGGGAATCTTGACGATTTCGTTGATCGGATAAGGCCAGGCCCAGTGCCAACCCGAACCGAGCAGCGCGCTTTCGCCCGCGCCCACCGGTCGGCCAAACTGCAGCTTGATCGCCCGCTCGTGCGAGCCGACCTCGCGCACGCCGGAGCCGAGGAACACCACGACCAGCAGGACCATGATCACCTTGACCAGCTTGAAGCTGCTGGCCAGCGCCTCGGATAACGCCTGCGTGCCGGCGTCTTCCAAGGGCCGGTGGTCGGCGTTTCCCGGTGCGGATGGGTGCTGATGATCGTGCGGTGCGCTCATGGCAGACTATTTGGCTTCGGTCGGCTGGAAATTCTGCGGCAGCAATACATCAAACGGCGAAGTGCGCGGATCGAGGAAGAGCGTCGCGCCCTTGCCGAGGGATTTTTCAGCGGCTTGAAGCCGGAATAAAAACCGGGCGAATTCCGGTTCCTGGTTGAAGACCTGATAAGAAGCCGCCGCCGCCGCATCGGCCTGGCCGACGATGCGTTTGGCCTCGGCGTCGGCTACGGCATATTTCTCGTCCCGAATGCGAATGGCGGAAGTCACAATGTTGGTCGCCTCGGATTCGCCCTGGCTTTGGAAGACGGCCACCTGCTTCCGGCGCTCGGCGCGCATGCGGTCGAAGACTTTCTGCGTGATGTTGTCCGGCAGATTCATGCGTTTGATGCCCAGGAAATGAATCTTGATGCCGTAGGTGTTCAACGCCTGCGGGCCGACCCGGTTCAGAATCTCCCGCTCGACCTCCGCAAACTTCAACTGTGAATCATCCGTGTTGATGAAGTGCGAGAAGGGGTGCTGACCCACGACCTCGTTCTTGGCGCTGCGGACGATGCTTAGCAGGTTGCGCTCGGCCTCGGATATGGCGCCTTCCTTGACGCGGTCGCGGAAAATCGCGGGGTTCTCGATGCTCCAGCCGAGATAGGTCATCACGAGCATGTTGCGGCCGTCCTGGGTGGTCGTTTCCTCAAGCGTGTCCTCAAAATTATGGATGCGCTTGTCGAACGTCTGGATGCGCTCGATGGGCCAGGGCAGCTTGAAGCCCACGCCGGGCTCGGTGATGGTATCAACCACCTTGCCAAACCGTGTTCGCACGGCCACCTCGGTGACCCGCACCTGATACATGAACAGGAGCACGCTAAAGATGATGATCAGGACAAACCCGATGATCATGCCCAGTCGATTGTTCTTCATAGTTGGTAAAAATTCAGGAGGTCGCGGCCTAGTTGTTGCCGTCGATCATGATGTCCGAGATGTCCCGGCGGATTTTCTCTTCCAGGTTGAAATTGATGACCTGATCGGTGTTGGTGACGGCGAACAGGTAGATGCGGGAATTGGTCACCGAACGGGTGAACATGTCGAGATAAGCCCGCTCGGTGTACATCAGCGGCGCGCGGCGGTAAGCCAGCGCCTGCTGGAGGAATTGATCGGCCTGGCCGGCGGCGGAATTGGTCGTGCTCACCCCGTAAGCGTGGGCGCGAATCACGAGATTCGAAGCCTGCGCGGAGGCCAGCGGAAGAATGTGCGCGCGGGTGGCTTCGGCGGTGAGGATCTTCGTCTCCCGCTCCTGCAAGGCACCGATCACATCCTGAAACGCCCCGGCCACCTCGCGTGGCGGATGGATGTCCTGCAAGCCGACGAAGAGGATGTTCACGCCCAGCTCGACCTCCGGCGAATCCGCCACGGCTTGAATCCGTTGCCGCAATTCGGAGATGGCCAGCGAGCGGCCCTCACCCATGATTTCCAGCAGGTCCACGTTCACCAGATACTGCACGACCTCGCGGTAGGCGATGTCCTCCAGCAGGCGGGCTGGCTCACGATGGTTGTAAACCCACTGCCGCAGATCCTTGATCTCGAACTGCACGGGAATGCTGACGGTCAGCAGATTCACCGGCACGGCCGCGTCTTCCCCGGCCGCGCTGGCCGCCGAAACGTCGCGGCTGGCGACGAGCATGTTGTACTCCTCCTTGTAATGGCTGACCGTCCACTGCACGACCGCGGTTGCGTAGGGATCCAATGGAGCGTCCTCGTCATCCGGCACCACGCCGATGATGAAGTTTTGCACCTGGCTGGTGCGGTAACGGTGGATGGCGTCGATGGGCCAGGGTGCTTTCAGATGAGCACCCGGCCCGAGCACCTCGCCCCGTGGCTGGCCGAAGCGCTCGTAGAGCCCCTGTTCTCCGGGATCGATGAAAACCACGGCGGTCGAAAGCCAGAGCAAGGTCGCTTGCACGAGGATGATCCAGGCAATCGAGCGCTGGAGAAACCGGTAGAACCAGGTTTCCGAAACCTTGAATCCAAACTGGTAGTCCAGAGCGTGCGCGGCCGTGGAGAACAAGCTGTCCGGCCGGCTCAGCAATCCAATGATCCGGCTCTCGTAAAGCGAATGCTGGGCACCCCGGCCCTTGATGCGCGGGCGGTAGATTTCAAAAACCAGCGTCAACGCCATCTCCAGGGTGATCAGCCCCAGCACCACGACTAATAAGCGGGCAACATGGAGGTCCAGGCTCCGGAACTTGCCCACTTCGACGCCGAACAAAGCGAGCGTGACCGCGGCGCAGAGATAGGCGTTGAGCAGAATGTGCCCGGCCGCGGGTCGCAGCAGCGGGTGGTTGCCGTGCTCCGCCAGCCGCGAGGCGTAGAGGCCAAAAATCGTGAGCGTTAGAAACACCGTGGCATAAAGCCCCATCCCGATGAGGGGCTGGGACAAGAGCTTGGGCTGGGAACCCACCGCAACCCATTGCTGCCAGACCACGTAGCCCTGACCGATCACCAGCAAGGCGGCGAATATGGGCACGAACCACTTTTCAAACTGGAGCCGGGATTGCCGGGCGGGAAAGCTGCCGCTGTCCTCGGCGTTAAACAGGCTTGAAGCACTTTTGCTGCGGGCCAGTTCGTCGAACTCGAGCTTCTCGATTCCCTCCCGGTCGTGCAGGCGCTGCTGGAACCAGCTCACCAGCGCCACGACAAACGCAAAGAGAAAATACCATTGCGCCACCTGCGCGGCCAGGGAGCCGGTTTGCCCGGCGGCCCAGAGACATGCCAGGCCGCCCGCCAGCAGAACCACGAGGCTCAGCAGCACTGTTCGTTGTACGTTGCGATCCATGAAATCAGCTTAGTTCGCGGTCTTCAAACAGCCAGAGCGCCGCCGCCATGGCGGCCCCGGCGTAACAGGTCATATAAACAAACGCCAGCCCCACATACTGCACGGGCACGCCGGGACGATCTTTTTCCAGGGCGTCGGCGAGCCAGAATTGCTGCCAGTTGGGCACCACGTTGTAAAACAATTTGGCGATGACGGACCCTTCGCTCGCCGGCCGGCCGAGCAGATAGTCGGACATCAGCCCGATCAGGAAAACTCCCGAACAAATGGCCAGCGTCGGCATGATGTCGAGCCGGGTCGAGCACGCCAGCGCCACCGAGGCAATCACCCAGATGGCGAACAGCAGCAGCAGGACGGCCCCGGTCAACCGCCAGTCCACCCCCTCGGCGAAGGCGCTGACCCGGTCCATGGCGACTCCTTGGCCGCGGTTCACCGGCAGGTTAAAGCTGCAAATCAGGAAAAAGGCCGCCGTCAGCACTCCCGTCAGGGAAAACACGGTGTCCGAGACAAAGGTGCGGCGCAGGAAGTAGTTTGAAAACCCACCCATGCCATAGGCCAGCGCAATCGCCCCAAAAAAGGTGAAGATGGCCTTGAGGTCCGCGTCGCCGTAGGCATCGAACGCGTTGCGGCTGGCGAGCAGGCAGGCGATGAGGTTGATGTACGTCAGCAAGCCCAGAGCGGCGGCCAGACCGGCGTACTTGGCGAGGAGGAACTGGCTCCGGCTGACCGGCTTGGCCATGACCGCCAGGGCGGTGCCGGTGCGAATCTCCCGCGCCACCGAAGCGGAGGACGTCAGCACCGCACCCAGCAACCCAGCCAGGAAGGTCACGGCCAATGCCATGTCTTTCACCATCTTGGGATCATCGCCAAACCCGAAATAAGAAACCCCCGACAGGAACACGATGAAGCCCGCTGACGCTGTCATGAGCAGCAAAAACACGGGCTGGCGGATCAATTCCATGAAGGCATTGATCGCAATGGTGGTGAACTGTCTCATGCCGTTAAAACAATCAGGCAGCCGAGCTTAGGAACCCGCCCCTTGTTTGCAAGGGGTTAATCCCGGCCGGAATACCGGCCTGCCCGGGGGAACGCGCCCGTAAATACAGGCATCCCGCCGGTTTGCAAAGTGTGCGTTTCACCGCACAGGATGCCGACGCGGGCCACCGACCGCCCGGAAGCAGTGTTTGCGGAGGCCCCAACGAGGTTGGGTGGTCGGCTTAGACTCGTTGCCTGCGCAGTCAGGATAAACGCGTTCAAGTACCGCCAAGGGCCAGCAGGAACAACATCATCAGCCCGCTGCCAAATCGACTGAACTTCCGGCCGCGGCAGTCCCTGATAACCATGGCCAGCCCGGTCGCAAACAGCAACAAGAGCAGTCCCGCCCACAGCCCCATTGGTCGGAACGTACCTGCCGCACCAGAAGCAATACCGGACCGAGGAGAACCACCAACAACGCGGCCAAGGCGTAAACCCAGAACTCGACCCCCTCCAGCCCATCCAGAATTTTCCAGAGGCGACGCACTTTACCAGGATGGCTTCAATCAGTTTGTGGCACGTTGGCGGAAGCATTTGCCACCCGCTCATTTAGGCTGCCCCGCCGATAGCCTTCCAGATCCAGCGTTACATGGGCATATCCGAGCTGCTTTAGCTCCCGGGCAACCTGCGAGTAGAGGCTGCTCTCGATTAAACGAGCGAGTTCGGCGTTGCCAACTTCAATCCGGGCCAATGCCGGTCGGGGGCGTTGCGCATCGCGATCCGCAGGTGGCGGTGTTTCCGGCAGGCTGCCCAATTCGTGGTGACGGACCCGCACGTCGTGAAAACCCAAATCGCGCAGGACTGCTTCCGCCCGCTCGATCATGCCGAGCTTGGCGGGTGAGACCGTTTCGCCGTAAGGGATGCGTGAACTCAGGCAGGCCATCTGGGGCTTGTCCGCCGTGGGCAGGCCGAGACGGGCGGAGAGTTCGCGGATTTCAGCTTTGGTCAGCCCGACTTCCTTCAAGGGGGCGCACACTTGAAACTCACCGGCGGCCAGCGCTCCAGGTCGGAAGTCACCAACGTCGCTGGCGTTTTCCCCGTAGGCGATCACGGCATGGCCCTCGGCCCGGGCAAGGGGTTCCAAGGTGGTGAAAAGCGCGTGCTTGCAGAAGTAACAGCGATTCACCGGATTCGCGAGGTAGTCGGCATTTTGAAACTCACCGGTCTTCACGACCCGCACGGGGAAGCTGAAACGCCGCCCGAGTTCCAAAGCTTCTTCGAGTTCGCTTCGCGGCAGGCTGGGCGAATCAGCAATCACCGCCAGCGACCGCTGGCCGAGGACGTCATGGGCCACTTTCGCCAGAAACACGGAATCGACTCCGCCCGAGTAAGCAATCACGCACGAGCCGTAGGCCCGCAGAGTTTCGCGGAGTTGCTCGAGTTTGGCGGATGACATGCCGCGAACGTGGCATTCGCGGGGTGGAATGTCGAGCCGGTGGAAGGCGCGACCGGGAGGGGTCAGCCCTTCTTTTGGAAGAGCACGCTGGTGTCCGCGATGTTCAGGACGGACAGGTCGAAGCCGCTTTCCGGATCGCGTTCGTGCGCGAGCTTCATTTGCAGGGCGATCTTCTTGAGGCTCACGGGGGCGTAATACTTGACCGCGCCGACACTGATCGAGGCGGGGAAAACAATCACCAGCAGGCTGTATTCATCGACGTTGATGACGATGATGCTGTTTTTCTCCCCCTGTTGGTAAACGCTGCTGAAATCTTCCTCGCCGATCAGGCCGGCGATGCTTTGCGTGGCGGCAAAGGACGCCGCTGACAACGCCGCAAGCGTGGTGGTGTCGATGTTCGCAAATTCCCCCTGCTGCGTGATGAGAAAGCCCCCGCGGTCGATGATCAACGCGGTCTCCGCCTCGGTTTTGCGCAGCAGATCGCGCAGCGAGACATCCAGCGCGGCGATGTCTTCCTCCAACAACTGGGGCAGCGTGGACATATCAGGCCGTCTTGCGGGCGGATTCGTTGATGAATTTGTGCAGCAACATGCGGGTGATCATGTTCAAGGTTTCGAACACGCCTTCGCATTTGTGGGCGCACGCGGTGAAGGAAGGCACCTGCACCTCGCGGTTGTTCAGCAGGTACTCCATGTAATCCACCGGCGCCACGTTGGGCAGATCGCGTTTGTTGTACTGCAACACGTAGGGGATGTTGTCCAGGTTCAGCTTCAGCGACTTGAGGTTCTCCTGCAGGTTGTTGAAGCTTTCGACGTTCTCCTCCATCTTGTCGTACTGGGAGTCGGCCACGAAGACGACACCGTCCACCCCGCGCAAGACGAGCTGGCGGGTCGTGTTGTACACCACCTGGCCGGGAACCGTGTAGAGCTGGAACTTCGTCTTGAATCCCTTGATGGTCATGGCCTCGATGGGCAGAAAGTCGAAGAAGAGCGTGCGATCCGAGCTGGTCGCGAGGGAGACGAGTTTGCCCTTGTTGCCCTGGGCGGTTTGCACATGCGAGTGAACCTGCACCAGGTTGGTGGTCTTCCCGCACAACGCAGGCCCGTAATAGACCACCTTGACCTGCAATTCCTTGGTGGCTTGGTTGATGATCGCCATAAGCTGAAAACTCTATAAATTCTGGCGTTTAATGTCGGCCACGATGGCCGTGAGTTGCGGCAGCGGCAGCGCCTCACCCGCCTTCCCCACGACGGCAAAGTAAACCTTGCCCGTGCGGAAAATGATCCAGGGGCTGTTGTCCATGACCAGCATCACACTGCTCAAGTCCCCGAGTTTCAACTCGCCGGCAAACTGGGTCAGCCGTCCGAAAATCTGCGGCAGGAACGCCGCCACCGTTTCGCCCTTGAGGGGCTTGGGAAGCTGGCTGGCCACCACCAGGCCGTCGTTCATCGCCAGCAAGGCCCCCGTCACGCCGGTCAATTGCGCGGTCTTGGCCACCAGGTCATTTGGATTGGCGGCGCTGATGGGAGCGGAAGCCCCCTTGCGGGCGGCCGCTTTTGGCGCGGCCACGGGAGCCACGGGCGGGGGCTCGACGGCGGCGGGTTCTTCGGGAGCGGCGGCAACTGGAGCCGGCGCGGGTGCTGGTGCCGGGACGGGAGCGGGAGCGGCCGGCGCCGCGGGCACGGAGCCACCGGAAAAGAGGTCTGGAATACTCTCCTCCACGTGAGCTTTCTTCTGGCGGCCTTTGGGCTGGCGCAAGGCGAGGAACCTGGGGGCCACCACCTTGAGCGGCAATTGCAGTTCTTCCTCATCGTGGGCGCTGGCGGCGGACGCCACTCCGGCATGAGCGAGCCAACTGCGAATGGTCTTCCATGAAAAAACGATCTTGCCCTTGCGCATCGCCAGGTCGATCTCACCCACCGGCAGGCATAACTGCGCGTCGGCCAGACCTTGTTGCTGCACTTCGGCGATCACCAGTTCCGGCCAGCCTTCAGAAACTTCACCCACGGAAACGGTGAGATAATTGTCGTCCTTAAGCTCCTGAAGCTTCGCAGCCGGTGCGGGCGACGGAGCGGCGGGACGGGCTGCAGGGGCGGCTGGAGCCGCTGGCTGGACGTTTTCGAAGCCGGCGGCGGGCGCAAACTTGATTTTCGGCATCACCTCGGGCGCGGCTTCGGGCGCAGGTTGCCGCGCCTTGGGTGCCGCGGCCGGAGCGGCGGGCGCAGGCGGCTGCGGTGCGGCTCCGGGGAAGCTGAAGGGCGAGGGAATGTTGTCGAGTTCGGCGGGCGCGACGGCCTGACGACGATTGGCCGGCGCGGCGGGTGGCGGAATTGCCGGCACCGCTTCTTCCGTCGGAGTGACGGCGGCAGACGGAGCCGTCGCCGTCGGCCGGCTGAACGGTGACGGAATATTCTCCAAATCGTCCGCCTCAGCTTTGCGACGCTTGCCGGCCGGAGGCTGAACGGCTGGCGCCGTCGGCGCGGCCGAAACTGCCGGGGGTGCCTCCGGGGCCGCGGCCGGCTCGCCAAGGGAGCCGAACAAACCGGTGACATCCTTGGGCACATCCATCAACTGGCGCTGCGTCTTGCGCGGCAGCAGCGATGGATTGATGCGGGAGAGCACGCTCGCCAGCGGCAACTCGATCAGTTTTGTGTCGTGCTCGGGGCCGGCCTTGCAGGAACCATTGGGGCAGGCTTGGCGCAATTCGCCAAAAGCCACGCGCACCCGGCCGGAACTCAATTGCGGCAGAATGCCCGGCAACGCGAAGGAAACTTCAAGCTGGGAGGCGAGGTTCGGCGCGAACAGGTGTTGAAACTCCGGAGCGAGTCCGGCCACCACGGTGCTCAAAGGCAGGGTGACCGCATCCGGGAGTGCGCCGGCCGGCGGGGCGCTCGGGGTCTTGACCGCCGCCGTGGCGCTCAAGGCCGGTGATGGCAAAGTTGCCGTGGCCGGCGAAGTCGCGGCCCGGGAAGGGGACGAAAATGGATTGGGGGCACCGCGTCCCGACGCTGAGTGGCTGGGCGTGGCGGTCCGCGCATAGGTCGGAGCAGCCTGTGGAGACGGCGCGGCCACTGACGATCCGCCAGCGTCCTTTTTGAATATCTTTTTTAACAGGCCAAACATGATGATCCTTTGGCTGAACGGCCATGGCTGCCACTGACACCAACGCACGCGCACGCAACCACTACCTGACACCCAACGGACGCGACGCAGCGCACGAATCAGGCCAATACAAAAAGGCTCCTGATTTCCTTAAGGCTTCACCGTTCAACCAAACTACTACCAGACCGAGGCAATGAATGAACGATGGCCCTGCGGCCACGTCTTGTCCAGATTTCAGATTCCCCGCCCGAGTTCCCGCCATTCAGCGGGATGGTCTTCGGCGCGAGGACACTTTGGACATTGTCGGCACGTTGGCAGCGCGGCTTAAGCCGGGGCACAACCCAGGCGGTGAAATCGGCGGACTCCTTTTGAGCCTTCAACCGCAGGCTGTCCTGCGGCGGGGATCAAGTGTCCAAAGAGTGAACATTGGAGCCAGGCAGCCTGGCGGCTACTCTTCGGCGTCCTGAGCCGGGGGTTCTGGCAGCCAGCGCGTCAGCAAGGCTCCGAGCACGCCATAAATCCCGGCGACACAGGCCGCCACCACGGCGAGCTTCACGGGACTGGGTGGAGTCGAGGCGGCGAAGGTCAGGGTGAACCACGCGGCCGCCGTTCCGATGACCCGGCCGCCGATGTTCGCCGCAAAGCTTTCTCCGGTGCCGCGCAGGTGTACCGGGAATACGCGGGGGATGTAATTGCCCCAGAAACTGAACTGCGCCACCACGAGCACGCCCGCCACGAACGCCCCCGCCTTGATCAGGCCGAGGGTCCCCGCATCGGTCAGCGAGTTCGAAATCCACCAGAACAGCAGCGGCACAAAGATCACGGCCGGAATCTGGAAAATCCGCATGAGCAACCGCCGGCTTACAATTCTCACGGCCAGGACCGCGAGCAGGAACCGGCCGATGAGGCCGCCAACTTCCTGCCAGATGGTCACTTTGGCGACCGCGCCATCCGTCGCGTTGGCACCGGCAATTCGAAGTTGCCGCGCATCCGGAGCCGGCGTACCGGCTGCCGCCGCGTCGGCCACCGCCTTTTCCCGCGCCGCCTGGGCCGTGGCCACGATGCTGGCGTGACCATTGGGGCCGCCGAGGATTTGCGGCAGTTGCTGAATTGCCCCGAAGGCCAGCCCGTAGCTGGAAGCGAACACCAGTGTGGTGAGGATGGTGGTGCGCGCCAGTTCCGGACTGAACAGTTGCCTGATGCTCGGGCGTTTCAATTGACCCGCGGCTTTTTTCTCCGCCCAAACCGGCGATTCCGGCAGGAACGGACGGATGATGATCAACGGCAGCGCGGGGATCACGCCCGACATCAACATGTACCGCCAGGCTTCATGCCCGCCATAGATTGCCGGAAGTGACGCCGCCAACGAGCCGGCGATCACCACATACACCGCGCCCACCATCAAGCCCCCCACCGAAGAAAACGCCTGCGTGTAACCCAGCACTGCTTCACGTTGCTTTGGTTCCCGGAACAGCTCCGCCAGCCAGGCCACCGCCGCCACGAACTCGACACAGACTCCGATGAACACGAGGCAGCGCAGCACCAGCAGTTGTGGCAGCGTGGTGGCAAAGCCGGCCGCAAACGCGGAGAAGGCGTACAGCAGGATGCTGAATGTCAGCACCCGGCGACGGCCAAAAACGTCGGTGAGATACCCGCCCAAAAGACCGAACACCCCGCCGGCGATGGCCGGCACAAAAAATAGCGTGCGCGCCCACTGGACATATTGCGGGCCTCCCGGCGCCCACGCCGCAGCGGCATCCGCGGGCGCGGTGCCGGCCGCGATGGCCGCCTGAATCAATGGCTGGCTCAGCGCCGCGATTGCGGGCTTGATGATCAGCGGGAGCATCAACAGCTCGTAGATGTCGAAGGCGAAGCCGATCGAGGCGATGATGCAGACCAGCCACTGGGTCGTGCTCAAGCCGCGCGTCGCGGCCGGGTAGGGAGGCATAAAGTTGGCGGAGTATGGAAACGGCCCGAAGCCGCGCAAGCCTTATTACGCACCCGTAATAACTCGGACGGATGTCCGCTCACCGCCGCCGGGCGCTCCACTCGCTGGAAGTCGGATTCCCATCCATTTCGGTCTTGGCGGTGCCCTGGATCGTGCCGTTCACCAGCCTGCCCGTCATCTCATAAATCATGGTGCCACCGTCGGGCCGGTCACGCTTGAGCGTGAAGGAAAGCAGGTCTCCATCGAGCTTTCCGTTCTCAATCATCAACCAACGGCTCTCGTCGCGGGCGAACCGACCGGTCAATTGCGTGCCGTCCGCCTGCAACTCCAGCGCATTCTCCACCTCCCCTTGCGGGCTCATGATCTTCCAGATCCATTTCCCGTTGATCGGATGGCCGGTTTGGGCCGCCACCCTGGGGCTTTCCCCCAGCAACTTCGCCAGCAGCGGCTCCATCGCCTCGGCCCAGATTTGGTAACCCTTGGGCGAGAGGTGCAGGTAATCGGGCATGATCTCCGCCGGCAGCAGGCCGTCGTCGGCCAGGAACTTGTGGCCGATGTCGAGGAAGTGAACGTGTAAGCCGTCGTGCAGTTTCTGCAGCACTTGGTTGATCTGCGTGAGCTTCCCGCGCTGCGGATTGAAGTTTTCCCCGCGCGGGAAGATGCCGAGCAGCAGGATTTTCGTGTCCGGCACCGTCGTCCGCAGCTTCTTCACGATGGCGGCAACCCCCTCCGCAATCTGCCCTGGCGTGTTATCCTCACCATTCGAGTTGTTGGTGCCGATCATCACCACGGCCGCTTTCGGCTTCACGCCGTCCAGATTGCCATTCTCCAACCGATATAAAACATGCTGCGTGCGATCACCGCCGATTCCGATGTTCACCGCTTGGCGATCGCCGTAGAATTTTTCCCAAGTTTCCCGGCCCGCGCCCTCCCAGCCTTGCGTGATCGAGTCGCCGATGAACAACACGCGTGCGTCGGGGTTGTCCTTGATGCGTTGATTCAGCAGGGCCGACCGGTCTTTCCACCCCTGATCCCCCCGCGGAGCGGGCTTCACAGCCGAGTGCTGGGCGGAAGCGCCGAGGGCCAGCAGCATGCAGACGATGACTCCGGCGAAGAGGCCGGACCGATGGGAGGTTGCTCGAAGGGTGCTCATGGGCCGAGGAGATCACGAATTGGCCGCAATGAGCAAGCAGCCGGTTTGGCTTGAAACGGGCGCACTTGACCGGAGACTCAACCACCCCGAAGCGGGACTTGACGGCACACGGGCCGAAATCTAGTTTCCGCGTCCGTTCGGTCGGTGGCCGTAGCTCAATGGTAGAGCCCCAGATTGTGGTTCTGGATGTTGCGGGTTCGAGTCCCGTCGGTCACCCCACTTCTACCTCAGTC
>CAYXDZ010000008.1:0-22178 GCA_964463815.1 uncultured Verrucomicrobiota bacterium
GTGGTGGCTGAGCCGTGCCGGACAATTCACTTTCCTTTCTGTGGCGAGGGCATAGCTTCGCAACAGATCAACCATGAAAACGCACTCCGTCGCCTGGTGGAACGTGGAGAACCTGTTTGATGTGGAGGGCTCGCCCGCGCGTTCCGACAAACTTAACCGCACGCTCCGCGGCGAACTCACGGGCTGGAACGAAACCATCCTCGCGCGCAAGATCACCAACCTCGCGGCCATCATCAGCCAGTTGAACGGCGGCAAGGGTCCGGACTTGCTTGGTGTGTGCGAGGTCGAAAACCGGCCGGTGCTCCAGCGCCTCGTCGATGCGCTCGCGCCGCTGGGCCGCAATTATCTTGTCGTGCATCACGACACCTCGGACGAACGCGGCATCGACGTGGCGTTCATCTACGACAGCGACAAGTTTCTCGCGGAGGAAACCTTTTCGCACACGATCCAGAAGCGCACGGCCACGCGCGAGTTGTTTCAGGTGAATTTCCGCACCGCGTCCGGGCGTTCGCTCGTGGTGGTCGGCAATCACTGGCCCTCGAAGCTCGGCGGTGGCCGCGAGTCCGAGGCTTACCGGATCATCGCGGGCGAGACGCTGGCCTACTTCAATACGCGCATCGAGCAGGTGCTCGGAGATGACACGCCCATCCTCGTGATGGGAGATTATAACGACGAACCCAGTGACCGGTCGCTGACGGATCATGCGCTCAGTTCGCGCTTACGGACGCAAGTTCTCTACGCTAACACGCCGCGCCTGCTGAACCTCATGTGGCCGTTGATGGGACGCGGGCTGGGGACATACTATTATTCCAACGTGGCGTTGATGATCGACCAGTTCCTGGTCTCGGGCGGCATGTTGAAAGCGAAGTCGAAGATCAAGGCGGCGGAAGATTCACCGGTGATCGTGCAGCTTCCCGAGATGACGGCGGCGGGCCGGTATCCGGCGCCGGTGCGCTTCGGACGGCCCACGAGCGGCTTGAATCAAAGCGGCTACAGCGATCATTTTCCGATCACCCTGAACCTGCTCGAATCATGAACGGGAAACACTGCCGGCAGAATGCACTGTTGCTCCTCGTGGTCCTGGCGCTGACGCGGCTGGCTCCAGCGCAAGACCTGGGGCCGGCTCCTTTGCTACCCGAGCGTGAGCGGCTTTTTCAATTACGGCAACTCGCCGAAGTCAACGTGCCGGCCATCGACACCTCGAGCCGGCTGGCGGTCGTGGCGGCGTTCTATTCCGGGTACAACGCCTCGGAAGGGTTCGCCGTAGGCTGGGACGGCAACACGGCAAATTGCGTGCTCGGCGTGAACAGCACCAACCACAAGGAAGCCACCCTGCGCCGCGTGAACTATTTTCGCGCGATGGCCGGCCTGCCTGGCGTGGTGGCGCTGGATGACGCGCGCAGCACCAAGTGCATCCGGGCGGCGATGATGATGAGCGCGCACGGTGGCCTGAATCACAATCCGCCCGTCACCTGGACCTGCTATTCAGCCGACGGGGCCGAGGCGGCCGGGAAGTCCAATCTCGCGTTGGGTCGCGAAGGTCCGGGCGCGGTCGATCTCTACATGGACGATCACGGCCCGGGCAACGAACCGGTCGGGCATCGCCGGTGGATTCTGTATCCGCCGCAAGTCGTGATGGGCACCGGGTCCGTGCCGGCGCAGAGCGGCAAGTCCTCCGCCAACGCACTTTGGGTGCTGGCGCAGCCCTTTGGAAACCGGCCCGCCACGCCGGAGTTCGTGGCGTGGCCTTCCCCGGGATATTTTCCCTACCAGCTCCTGCCGAGACTCTCCAGCCGGTGGTCCTTTTCCCGGCCGAACGCCAGCTTTGGCAGCACGACGGTTTCCGTGACGCAGAACGGCACGCCGCTGACCGTGGACATCGTCAGCACAGCGGCCAACGGCTACGGCGACAATACCCTTGTCTGGACGGTGGCCGGCGTGCCAACGACGGCTCCGGCGAACGACCGTCCGTATGTGGTGACGCTCAACAACGTGTTGATCGATGGCAGTTCGCGATCCTTCAGCTACACCGTGACGGTCATCGACCCGGCGGTGCCGCATCTCGAAGCGCGGTTCGCCCTCGACGAGATCACCATCGCCTGGCCGGCTGGTCCGAGTGGCTTCCTCTTGCAGACCGGGGTGGTGAGTGGAGCCAGCGTGACCTGGGGCAACGCCAATCTCGCCCCGGCTCCGGTGGGCAACGAGCATCGCGTCATGATCACCCCGGCGGAGGGCGCGCAATTGTTTCGGCTGCGCAAATAACCGGCCCTCGTCCGCATCCGTTTTTTTCGCGTGTGAAACTGTCGTATCAAGTGGTCGATCTCCAGCTTGCGTTGCCATGGGCGACCGCACGCACCACCGAGCCAGGCGGACTGCGTCGCTCCCAGGTGGTTCACGTAAGTCTGCACGATGACGCGAGCGGGGTTACTGGTTATGGCGAGGCCGCCCCCATCAGTCGTTACGGTGAATCGATCGCGAGCGTCGAAGCGTTTCTCGGCCGCTTAGATCCGGCGCTGCTTTCGCCGGATGAACTGGAGCGTGCGGCGGCGGCGATTGCTGGAATCGCGCCCGGCGAAATGGCCGCGAAGTGCGCGCTCGAGACGGCCTTGCTGGATGTCGCCGGCAAACGGGCGTGCCGGCCGGTTTGGGAGGTGCTGAAACTGTCGCCGCCCGGTGCCCGAGCCATTGCCTACACAATCGGCGTCGGTTCGGTGAAACATGTCCAGGAACAAGTGCGCCGCGCGGAGCCGTTCCAAGTTTTGAAGCTCAAGCTGGGTGGACCCGACGACCGGGCGGCGTTCAAGGCGCTGCGCGAATTGGCGTCCACGAAGACCGTGTGGGTGGATGCCAACGAAGGCTGGCGCGATCGTGAACACGCCCTGCGAATGATCGAGTGGCTGGCGCGCGATGCGCATGTCGAGTTGATCGAGCAGCCGTTACCGGCGGGCCAGCCGGAAGCGGATCATCGCTGGCTGTTCGAGCGGTCGCCCTTGCCGGTGCTCGCCGACGAGTCGTGCCACCGGTCGGCGGATCTGGCGCGGGTAGTTGGAAGTTTTCACGGCATCAATGTGAAGCTGACGAAGACGGGCGGCTTGCTGGAAGCGAGGCAGACCTTGGTGCGCGCGCGCGAGCTGGGATTGCGTACGATGGTGGGGTGCATGATCGAATGCAGCCTCGGCATCGCGGCGGCCTTTCAACTGGCGGGTTTGGCCGATTATCTCGACCTCGACAGTCATCTGCTGCTGACCAGTGACCCCTTCACCGGGCTGGCGTTCAAAAGCGGACAGCTCCAGTTTGCCGCCACCGCGCCGGCACCCGGTCTGGGCGTGGCCCCGGTGAAATGAATCAACTCGCGGCTTGCGCAAGCCGTTATCTGGTTGATGGTGTCTGTCAGTGGTGGCTCCGGGCTGCGAAACTTGACGCTTGCCGGACCCTTCGTTACGTTCCGCCATCGTTTAAGAGATAATGAAACCAAGCAATTTTTTAATCCCTCACGTCGTCGAGCAAACCGGTCGCGGCGAGCGCGGCTACGACATTTACTCCCGGTTGCTCGTTGACCGGATTGTGTTCCTCGGCACGGACGTGAATGACATGGTCTCGAACGTCATCATCGCCCAGTTGCTCTTTCTCCAGATGCAGGATCCGAAGAAGGACATCCACTTCTACATCAATTCGCCCGGCGGCAGCGTCACGGCCGGTCTCGCGATCTACGACACCATGCAATGGCTCTCGTGCGACGTGAACACGTATTGCATCGGGCAGGCGGCCAGCATGGGCGCGGTGTTGTTGTGTGCCGGCACCAAGGGCAAGCGTTACGCCCTGCCGAACGCGAACATCATGATCCACCAGATCCTGGGCGGGGCCGAAGGCCAGGCGACCGATGTCGAGATTCGGGTGAAGTACATGCTCCGCTTGAAGCAGCGCCTGAACTCCATCATCGCGCACCACACGGGGCAGCAGTACGACGTGGTTGACAAGGCCTGCGACCGGGACAATTTCATGACCGCCGAGGAAGCCAAGGACTTTGGGCTCGTCGATGAAGTGGTGAAGTCCCGCAAGGAGATTCCGGCCCTGGCCGAGAAAAAATAACCGCGCATGGCCCGTTCGAACAGCATCACGCTTTGCAGTTTTTGCGGCAAATCGCACTCCGAGGTCCGCAAGCTCATCGCCGGCCCGGGCGTGTACATCTGCGACAGTTGCGTGCTGCTGTGCAAAAGCGTGCTCGACAAGGAGCTGAACGCCGACGCGAAACGTGGTCAGACGACGTTGAAGGTGCCCAAGCCGGCCGACATCAAGGCCGAACTGGACCGGCACTGCATTGGGCAGGATCAAGCCAAGAAG
This sequence comes from uncultured Verrucomicrobiota bacterium, assembly GCA_964463815.1. Taxonomy (GTDB): domain Bacteria; phylum Verrucomicrobiota; class Verrucomicrobiia; order Limisphaerales; family RI-55; genus RI-55. Next base: position 4,342 of record CAYXDZ010000008.1, read on the forward strand.
GCGCTCGCGGTCGCGGTTCACAACCACTACAAACGCATTTCCGTCGAGACCATCGAACCACCGGCGGATGCCGGGGCGGGCTTTCAGGGCGTGCGTCGCGACGACGAGGTCGAGTTGGAAAAGAGCAACATCGTGCTCATCGGGCCAACGGGTTCCGGCAAGACCCTCCTCGCGCGGACGTTGGCCCGCATTCTGGACGTGCCGTTCGCCATCGCGGACGCCACCACCATTACCGAGGCTGGTTACGTCGGCGAGGATGTTGAGAACATCATCCTGCGTTTGCTGCAAAGTGCGGATTACGATGTGAAACGCACCCAGATGGGCATCGTTTACATCGACGAGATCGACAAGATCACCCGGCGCACGGAGAACGTCTCCATCACGCGGGATGTTTCCGGTGAGGGCGTCCAGCAGGCGCTCTTGAAAATTTTGGAAGGCACCGTCTGCAACGTGCCACCGCAAGGCGGCCGCAAGCATCCCCAACAGGAGTACATCCGCGTCGATACCACCAACATCCTCTTCATCTGCGGCGGCGCGTTCGTCGGGCTCGACAAGATCATTCAACGGCGCATCGGCAAACGCGTGATGGGTTTTGGCGATCAACGGACGGCCGCGGCCCCGTCCGGTTCCGAGCAGGACAAGCTCATGCACCGGGTCGAGCCCGAGGACTTGCTGGCGTTTGGGTTCATTCCCGAGTTCATCGGCCGGCTCCCGATGGTGACGGTGCTCGACGAGCTGACCGAGGAGCAATTGGTGCAGATCATGACCGAGCCGAAGAACGCGCTCGTGAAGCAGTTCGGCAAGCTGCTGGGCATGGAGGGTGTCGAGCTGGAGTTCACCGTGGATTCCCTGCATGAACTCGCCCGGCAGGCCGTCCTCAAGGGCACCGGGGCCCGCGCGCTGCGCAGCCTGCTGGAAAAGCTGCTGCTCGACGTGATGTACGACATTCCGGCAGCCACCGATGTCGAGTGCGTGAAGATCACCAAACCGGTCGTGCTTGGAGAGCAGGGGCCGATCATCCAGCGCAAGGCGGAGAAGGCGGCGGCCTGAGTCGCGGAATCCTCCGAACGGAGCAGATACGATGGCCGGCTTGCTGCGCGCCGGCCGGCACCGCCAGTGCGCTCGTTCAGCTTCCCGGCGGGACGCCGGTTGGATCGCCGGGAAGTTATCAAAGCCAGGACGACCCCTGCCAGGATGTTCGCCCGCCGGAGCTTCAGCCGAGGGAGGGCTGCCGTATTGGTGCCGTCGATGCACTCCTGCCATGTCTTCATCGTCTGCATCCGGTTGGGACTTGAGTTGTCCACAAGCAGGTCCGAAACCATGGAAGAAGTATGGCTTGCGGGAGGGGGTGACCGAACGTTCAATTCCCATTGTGACTGCTCCATTCAACAAGCGGCTTTGGATCAAGAATTTGATTGGCCTGGCGCTGGCCCCGGTGCTGTTCGTTGCCTGGCTGCGCTGGTTTGAGCAACGGAGTGTCTATCAACCCACCCGGCTGCTGGAAGCCACCGGCGAGGAGATCGGTTTTCCGAAACAGGACGTTTGGCTGGAACTCGGCGACGGTGGCCGTTTGCATGCCTGGTATTATCCGGGTGAAAAAGCGACGGCCGCCGAGGTGTTTCTCCTGTGTCATGGCAACGGCGGCAATATCAGCCATCGGCTCGATCAATACGAAGTGCTGCTGCGTCTCGGGGCGGCGGTGCTGGCGTTTGATTACCGTGGATACGGGCAGAGCAGCGGGTCGCCGGGCGAGGAGAAGACCTATCAGGATGCCGAAGCCGCCTGGCGCTGGCTGCGCGAACAAGGGTATCCAGCGGAGCGGATCATCGTGCTCGGGGAATCGCTCGGCGGTGCCGTGGCAACCGATTTGGCGTTCCGGCAAACCGTGGGCGGATTGATCCTGCAAAGCAGTTTCACCAGTGTTCCCGACCTGGGGGCGGAGATCTTTCCGTGGCTGCCGGTGCGCACGTTGGGCCGGATCAAGTACGACATTCAGGCCAGGCTGCCGCAACTCGGGGTGCCGGTGCTGGTGCTGCACAGTCGCGCGGACACGATCATTCCTTTCCGGCATGGGCAGCGGAATTATGCGGCGGCGCGGGAGCCCAAGCTGTTTCGCGAATTGCGCGGGGATCATAACGACACGCTGGCCGTGGATCAGAATGCTTTCAGCGAGGGCGTGAGCGATTTTCTGGAATTGCTGCGGCACCGTGGAAAAGAGGTTGAAGCAGGTGGCCGGGCGACTCCTAATGCCGGCCATGTCGATCCGTCAGTCGAGCCAGAATAGGCCCCCGTCGCCCGCCGCGAACCGGCACGGTTTGAGCAGCCTGGGTCAGCGTACATCCGAGCCACCCATTTCCTGGTTGATGGAGCAGGCGCTGACGCATCCCCGGCTCATCTCACTGGCGGCCGGATTCACCGACAACCCGTCGTTGCCGGTCACCGAGACCCGGGCGGTGCTGGCGGAACTGCTGACGGATGAGCAGCAGGCGCGAAGTTCTCTGCAATACGGCAAGAGCAGTGGCGATCCAAACTTGATCCGGCTGACGGCGGAGCGCCTGCAAGCACAGGATGCGGACGCAGTGACCGCCAAGAATTCCCCGCCGGTCACGAACTATGATCCTAGTCGCTTCCTGATCACGCACGGTTCACAGCAGTTGCTTTACTTGTTGATGGAGGCTTTGTGCGATCCCGGCGACATCGTGTTGGTGGAGGATCCGACCTATTTCGTATTTCTCGGGATGGTACAAAGTCGCGGCCTGCGCTGCCGGGGTGTCCGCATGACCCCGGAAGGCATCGATGTGGAACATCTCGCTTGCGTGCTGGACCGGCTGCGTCGCGAGGGCGAGCTACCGCGGGTGAAGCTGCTTTACCTGGTCAGCTATGCGCAGAATCCCAGCGGCATCACGACTTCGCTGGTGAACAAATCGGCGGCCTTGCGGTTGGTGAAACGCCACGAACCAGCGGCCGGTCATCCAATTTATCTGCTTGAGGATGCCGCTTACCGGGATCTGCGGTTTGCCGGTGCCGAAGTCGCTTCCGCGCTGACCCTGCCTGGGGCTTCGAAGCGGGTGATATACACCAGCACCTACAGCAAACCTTACGCGACGGGCATCCGGGTCGGTTATGGGGTGCTGCCATCGCAACTTGCGCCGGTGGTCCACCGGCTCAAGGGCAATCATGACTTTGGAACCTCCAATCTGCTCCAGTGCTTGCTGGCTCACGCGCTCGAATCCGGCCGGTTCGAGAGCCATCTCATGGCGTTGCGGCGGCGTTATGCGGAAAAGGCGGCGGTGATGGGGGAAGCCCTGAAGCAGCACGCCGCCGGCTTGCTGGAGTGGAGGGAGCCGCGAGGTGGGCTGTATTACTGGGCCAGACTTCGTGGTCCAGGCCGGACTGGACCCAAGTCCAGGATATTTCAGACGGCGTTGAAGGGGGATGTCCTCTACGTGCCAGGGTTGCTGTGCTATGCGGACGACCCGACGCGGCCCAAGCCGGACAAGGAATTCCGCCTGAGCTTTGGCAGCGCCACCGAGGAGGGCATCCGCGAAGGGATTGCCCGGCTTGCCCGGGCGATCCGCTCGTCCTGACCTGGGAAACGTGTGTCCTGTTCCCGGATACTCTGTTGCCGAGTGGTTGGTCCTGTGAACACAGCCACGGAGAGCCGAAGCACTGGCGGCTACGTAATCGACTGGGGAAACCCGGCCAATGTCCGGGTGGCGTGAATTTGCCCGCCGGTTGCGCACGCGTATTGCTTTGAGACAGGTTCCGCGGCCGGCAGTGTGGTGCGTTGACTGGCTGGCAGCGGGAATGATTGCAGGACAGGACGTTTCAGCACGGTCCCGCCGACGGCATGCTTGCAATTTGACAGTGAACCAGTTGAATGGCGGCAGAAAGTGGCCCCCGACAATCAGCAAAATGGCAGTTCGCCCCAGAATTTTATTGCTCGATGACGATCAGGAACTCCTGGACATGTACCAGGAGATTCTTGGCCAGATGCCCAGCCGGCCGGAGGTCGTGACCGCCGCCTCGGGCGCCCGGGCCATCGCTTTGCTCGAGTCGCAGGCGTTTACGCTGATGGTCACCGACCTCAACATGCCGAAGATGGACGGCTTGCAGGTGCTCTCGATCGTCCGCCGCAAGTATCCCCAGTTGCGCATCGTGGTGCTGACCTCCGTGATGGATGAGCAGTTCCGCTCACGGTCCTACGCGATGGGCGTGGACCTCTTCTGGCAGAAACCGAGCACCATGGATGAGATCAAGCTCTTCCTGGACTGCATCGAGTCCCTGCTGGGCCGGGAAGAACAGGAATCCGGATTCCGCGGCGTGCAGAGCAAGAGCCTGGTGGACCTCATCCAGTTGGAATGCCTTTCCCGCACTTCGACGACCTTGCGCATCACCAACGGCAATCTGGAGGGGCGGATCTGGATTCGCGATGGTGACGTGATCGATGCGGCCACGGCTTCGCTGACCGGCACGGAGGCGTTCAAGGAGATCCTGTGCTGGAAGACCGGCAGCTTCGAGATCATGGCCGCGGATGACAGCCGGCCCCGCCGCATTCAGGAGTCCTACCAAGGTTTGCTGCTGGAGACCGCGCAGGCCATCGATGAGGGGCAGTATCAGCCGCAGCCCGAGGGTGCCGACGGGGCCGCCACATTGGTTTCACCGTTGGTGGCGTTGTCCAAGGTGCCAGGCGTGGAGTTCCTCATCGAAGTGCCGGAGGAAAAGACGAAGGATGCGGAAGCTTGGGCGGCCGAGAACGTGCCGGCCACGGCCGCCTGGATGCGGGAAACCGTGGAGCAATACCGCAAGCTGGGTGACGACCTGCAAGCCGGGCAGTTGTTGAACATCGAATTTCACGGATCCCAGCGCCACCTCACCTGTGCGCCCGGAGCGGGCAGATGCCTGCTGGCGGGCTGGAACCGCAACCTGCCGCCGGATGAACTGCGCGAGAATTTGAAACTGTTGACCTCCAAATGGGCTTCCTGAGCTTGAAACCCGACACCGGCCTGCCCCTGCGCAAGCTGCCCTCCGGCAGCTTCACGGTGGACAGCTCCGGCAACATCGTGACCTCCACGGTGCCGACCTCGTTTCCCGTCGCGCAAGTGAACCGCATCGCCCGTCTGGTGCTGCAAACCTTCGCGCGCGGCCATGAAGCCGGGTATCCATTTGCGGAATTGATCATTTATTTCGCGGCCTTTAAGCTGCATGCCCGTGAGCTGCGGGGTGGCGCGATCGTGTTCCTCTCACCCCAAAAACGTGCCTCGTGACCAACCCTCCGCGACCCCTCAGACGCTATGAATAAGAAGCAACTGGACCAACTGATTCTCCAGATGGAGAACTACCTCGAGTGCTGGAAGCAGTTCAACCATTTCGTCAACATCGCCCGGCTCAAGAAGTTCACCGAGGAGGACGAGAACCAGTTTCTCGAGGTCAAGAGCGTGCTTGCCCAGCAGCTTGAGCTCATCCTGGCCAGCATCGAGTGCTCGAACCCGACCCGCGACGAGGTGCATTCGCTGATCTCGGCCGCGCCTTCCATCCGCTACTTGAGCGAGCTGAACGATGGCGCGATCCGCGGCGTGGAGAATCAGTGGCACAAGATCTACATTGGTTGGCAGTCCAACTTGGGCCAGCTCAAGGTGAAGCAGCGCGAAGTCGAAGGCCAGAGCAGCGGCTTCAGCCTCTTCGGCAAAAAGAAGTAACACCCACCGGACTCTCTCCCGCCGCCCGCTTTCGACCTTCGGAAGCGGGCGGTTCCTTTGTGGTCCCGGCGTTCTTTGGGCCGGGCGGGCGGTCAAACGGCCGGCCTGGCGCGCCAATTCTCCCGTTGACGCTCCTGCGGGCGTGTTTCAATGATCCGTTTCCGGTGGCGATGTGGTGCCGACCACGTGGCCGCCGATGCGCAACACCTCATTATCGAACTCACATGAACCTGGACACGCTCTATTCTGAACTCACGTTGAAGACCAACAAGAAGCTCGTGCTGCTGGTGCTCGATGGTTTGGGCGACCTCGCCACGCCGGAGCAGGGCTTTCTGACGCCTCTCGAATCCGCGCTGACGCCCAATCTGGACAAGCTATCGAAAATGTCCGCGCAAGGCCGGATGATTCCGGTGGCTCCGGGCATAACTCCGGGCAGCGGCCCCGGCCATCTCGCACTGTTCGGCTACGATCCGGTTGAGATTCAGGTGGGCCGGGGAGTCATCGAGGCGCTGGGTCTGGGAGTTGAGTTGCAGGCCGGAGACGTCGCGGCGCGGGCGAATTTTTGCACCCTCGATGGCGGCGGGATCGTTACCGATCGCCGGGCGGGCCGCATCGAGACGGAGGTTTGCGAAGAGTTGTGCGCACTGCTCGCCAGCCGGATTACCAGGATTGGCGACACGGAGATCATCATCAAGGCGGGCAAAGGCCATCGTTTTGTGGTGATCTTTCGCGGCAAGGGGCTGGAGGGGCCGTTGACGGACGCCGATCCGCACCGCGAGGGCAAACCCATCCCCGCCGTTGAGGCGGTGAACAAAAAATCCGCCAAGGCGAAGAAGGCGGCCGAACTGATCGCGGAGTTCTACAAGCTGGCGTTACCGATCATCAAGGACCGCCGGCCGGCCAACGGTTTCCTCATGCGGGGCATCGCCCACCAGCCGAAGATCGAGTTGTTCGAGCAGCGTTACCGGCTCAAGCCGGCCTGTCTGGCGGTATATCCGATGTACAAGGGGCTCGCCCAGCTCGTGGGCATGGCGAAGATCGAGGGAGCACAAACCATCTCCGACCAGTTCGAGACGTATTTGAACGAATACGACAACTACGACTTCTTTTTCATCCACTACAAGTACACCGACATGCACGGTGAGGACGGCAACTTCGATGCGAAGCGCCAGGCGATCGAAGAACTCGATCGCGCGCTGCCGTTGTTGCTCGAGAAGAAGCCGGATGTGCTCGCGATCACCGGTGATCACTCCACACCGTGCAAGCTGAAGGGCCATTCCTGGCATCCGCAACCGGTCTTGCTGCATTCGAATTACAGCGGCAGCGACAAGCTGGAACGCTTTACGGAGACCGGCGCCAACCTCGGTTCGCTCGGGGTGTTCGAAGCGAAACACCTGATCCGTCACATGCAGGCGAATGCGTTGATGTTCGACAAATTCGGCGCGTGATTTCTCCTCTTGCCGACAATGCAACGCATCATGCCGCGCATAAACTTGGTGAAGTTTGTGAAAAAAAGTTTGTCAGCGGGAGAGAATGTGACTAAACAAAACTCCCGATGAACCATATAAGCGAAAGGGAGGTGAAGTGCAATGCCCGCTAAGAAGAAAGCTGCCAAGAAAGCTGCCAAACCCGCAGCCAAGAAAAAGAAGAAGTAGTTCGTAAAAACACTTCACCTCAACGCCGGGATGGCGAGCCTGAAAAGAAGTTCATCAGGTGGCCATCCCGGTGCTTTTTTATCCACTCCCGTTCAACCTCATGGCCACGCTAGTCTTCGATATTGAAACCACTGCACTCCCGCTCGAGCAGTTCGATGAAACCCAGCAGGAATACCTGCTGCGCGATGCGGAGAAACTGACCGACGAGCAAGCCCGGGCTGCCCGGCGTGAGGAGATCCAACGGTTCATGAGCTTGTGGCCTTTGACGGCGCAGGTTGTCTGCGTCGCGATGATCAATGCCGAAACCGAACGTGGCCAGGTCTTGTATCTGGCCGAGGACTTCGAGGAAGGTGATGGGGAGAATGGTCCGGTGAAATTTACACCCTGCGTGGACGAGTCGGAACTTTTGACTACGTTTTGGGAGACAGTGCGCCATTACGAAAACATCGTGACCTTCAACGGGCGCGGCTTCGACGTGCCGTTTGTGTATCTGCGTTCCGCCCTGTTGAACGTGCCGATTTCGCGAAAGCACTGGCTGGGTTACCGCTTTGCGACGGAGCCTCACTGCGATCTGGCCGAGCAACTGTCGTTTTATGGCGTCAGCGGACGCGATGGTGCCGCCCGCCGCTTCAATCTGGATTTTTACTGCAAGGCCTTCGGCATTGAATCCCCCAAGAGCCACGGGGTCACGGGCATGGACGTCGGCAAGCTGCTGGCGGACGGTCGCCACCGGGAAATCGCCGAGTATTGCTTGCGTGACGTGCAGGCGACGCTTCTCTTGCACCGGATGTGGAAGGAACGGCTGAGCGGGATCAAGTAAGCGCCATGAGCGGTCAACGACCACCCCCCACCGGAGCGGAAGCGGCCCGCCCGGTGGACTGGCTGGTCTGTTTCGCCGTCAAGGAAGAGGCGGAAGGGCTTTCCGCAATGGCAGACCCGCATGTGTCATGCGCCATTGAGATCACCGGCATGGGCTTTCGCAATGCGTCGAACGCGATTCAAGCCGCTCTGGAATACTGGCGACCGCTAAGTGTGATCACCGCCGGGTTTGCCGGTGGCCTCAATCCCGCTTTGCCGCGCGGCACCGTGGTGTATGACCCGGATGACGAACTCCGCATTGAAGCGAAGCTCAAGGAGCTGGCGGCCCGGCCGGCGGTTTTTCACTGCGCACCACGCATCGCCGTGACCGCCGCTGAGAAGTCTGAGATGCGACGGCAAACGGGGGCCGACGTGGTGGAGATGGAATCCGCGATCATCCGCGCCGCCTGTCACCAGGCGGGAGTGCCGTGCGGCACCATTCGCGTGATCTCCGACGCCGCTCAGGACGATCTGCCACTGGACTTCAATGCACTGATGACCCCCACCGACCGCATCGACTGGTGGAAATTTGCGCGCACCTTGGTTATGAAGCCGACCGTAGTTCCCCGGTTGATGGTACTTCAACGCCACACGCGGGCGGCGGCGCGGAATCTGGGGCGAGTGCTGGCGGAAGTTGTGAAACAGCGGCCGCTGCGTCAAGGCGTGCCGTAATTAGGCCGCATGACGCCGGCGAGCGAGCGTAGCCAGGTGCGAAAAATCAGAAACAGCTTCTGCGGTTTGCTGAGGCGGGTTGGCTCGGGACCGAACACGTCGAACCGCTGGACTTCGAGTTTGCGCAGGAGCCGCCAGTACACTGCGCCCATCAATTCGGCGGCGAGCATCGAGCGGCGATCCTCGGACGGCAACAGTTCGCGCGCCCGCTGGTAATGTTCCCGGGCGATCACGGCGACGTCGGCGGCAAGCGCCCGGTAATTTGCAGAATACTGGCCCCGCAAAACGTCGGCTTCCGCCACGCCATGCCGGCGCAAGGCTTCGAGCGGGAGATAAATCCGGCCGCGCTCCGCATCGACCCGCACGTCACGGAGGATGTTGGTCAATTGGAGGGCCAGCCCGAGGTGCCGCGCATACTCGCGACAGGCCGGGTTTCGGTAACCGAAAATCTCGATGCTCAGCAACCCCACGACGGACGCGACCCGATAACAGTAAGCCTCGAGGTCCGCGTGGGTTTCATAACGTTTGATGGAGAGATCCATTTCGACGCCACGGATCAATTCTTCGAACAGCGCCAGGGGCAGGCCGAAGCGTTGAATGACCGGTTGCAGTTCGCGATTCACCGCCAGCTCCGGTTCCCCGCCTCCGCAAGCCCGGCGAATGTCTTCCCGCCAGTGATTCAACTCGGCCTGACGGTCGGCTACCGGTCGGGATTCGTCATCCGCCACGTCATCGACCTCGCGACAAAAGGCATACAAGGCGGACATGGCCTCCCGCCGGTCGCGGGGCAGCAGCACGAAGGCGAGCGCCAGATTGGAAGCGCTTTTGCGGGTGATCTGCGCGCTGTTGCTGGGCGGCATGGCTTACAGGCCGGTGTGCGGGGCGGAGTTCGGATCGCGCTCCGGCGGCAGGCCCCCGGCCTCGGCCAGGCTGGGGTTCCGCGGGCGATGATCGCGGCGCCGGCGCTTGCGACGTCGGCGGTCATCGTTGGTCTCCTTGTCTTCGTCGAGGGTGGCCTCGGCTTCCTTTTCGCGCAGATGCTCTTGGGTGTGTTTGAGAATCTCTGGGCGGCGGGAGCGCGAACGATGTTTGGGGGAACGGCGCGTGATGGCGACAATGGCAAAAACCACGAGCGCCAATCCCAACGCCACGCCGCCGACGAGCAGGAAATCCCACCAGGCCGGACTGATCGGTGCCGGCTTGCCGGGCATCAATTGACCGAGGAGCAGCGGGTTCATGGCGCGGCGGCCTCCTTCTCGGAGGCGAGGGTGTCGTCGTCCTCGCCGTCGGCATCGGTGTTGATGTTCAATCGTTGCATTCGATAACGGAGTGAATGACGGCTGATCTTCAGGGCATCGGCCGTGCGCCCCAGGTTGTAGCGTTGCTGGTCCAGCGCCCGCATGATGATGTCTTTCTCGTGCTGCATCATCTGGTCATCCAAACTCTGCGAGCTGGCGAGCGGCGAGGTTTCCTCGCCTTTTTTCAACCGGGTTTCGAGATAGAAATCCGGCAGGCTGGACGGCTGGATTTCGCCGCTGCCCTCGAGGATTACGGCCCGTTCGATGACGTTGCGCAGTTCGCGGACATTGCCCGGCCAGTGATGGCTCATCAGCTTGTTGCGCGCCCCCGAGGACACGCCCTTGATGCCCTTGCCCATGCTCTGGCTGAACTGCCTGAGAAAATGCTCGGCCAGCAGGCGCACATCGGTGCCGCGCTCCCGCAACGGCGGCGGGTTGAATTGAAACACGTTGAGCCGGTGGAAGAGGTCTTCGCGAAAATTGTTCGCCTCGATCTCCTTGATGATGTCGCGGTTGGTGGCGGCCAGCAGGCGGACATCGACGCGCAGTTCCTCGTTGCCGCCCACCCGGGTGAATGAGCCGTCCTCGAGGAACCGCAGCAGTTTGGCCTGGAGCGGCCGGCTCATGTCGCCAATCTCATCGAGGAAGATCGTGCCGTGGTTGGCTTCCTCGACCCGGCCCATCTTCTGTTTGATCGCGCCGGTGAAGGAGCCCTTTTCGTGACCAAACAACTCGCTCTCCAGCAGATTTTCCGGAATGGCGGCGCAATTGATCCGCACGTATTGATGCTGGCGGCGGTTGCTGAGGCTGTGCAGCGCCCCGGCGATCAATTCCTTGCCCGTGCCGCTTTCGCCCAGGATCAAGACGGTGGCGTTGGTCGGGGCGACGGATTGGATTAACTGCCGCAGGGCGACCATTTTGGGGCATTCACCGATGATCTGATCCAGGTCGTTCGGCTTGTCGGCCCGCGAGCGCAGCGCGACATTTTCGGCGATCAGTTTGAAGCGCTCCGCGCAGCGGGCCACGGCGTGCAGCAGTTCCTCGGGGGCGAAGGGTTTGGAAAGATAGTCCATCGCCCCGGACTTGATCGCCTCGACTGCGAGCTTGGGGGTCGCGAAGGCGGTGATCATCAAGATCGGAGTGTGGGGCCAGCGTGCTTTGACCTGCTTGAGAAACTCATAACCCGTCATGCCGCCGAGGCGGGCGTCGGTGATGACCATGAAGTATTCATTCTCGCTCAACCGCTTCAACCCGGCCTCCGCCGAATCGACCGTCTGCACGGAATAGCCTTCCTCCTGCAACATCGTCTGGATCGATGTGCGGATGTTCTTCTCGTCGTCAACGACGAGGATGGCGGGCAGATCCTCGCTCATGGTGTCATTTCAAAACCGTTCTCGCGGCGAAACGTAGTATGAACCGCGCGCCTTGTCCAAGCCCGGATTCCGCCTTCACCGAGCCGCCGTAGAGCTCCATGTTGTTGCGGACGATGGCCAGGCCGAGCCCGGTGCCCTTGGGTTTCGTGGTGTAATAGGCCTCGAAAATCTGCTCCAGCTTGTCCGCCGGGATGCCCGGCCCGTTGTCGGCAACCGTCACCACCACGGCGTCATCGGAATCCTGGCGGGCATGAATTTGAATGCGGCCGCCGTCCCCCACGGCCTCGCGCGCGTTCTTCAGCAGGTTGGCGAAGATTTCCCGCACGTGGCCCCGCTGCATGAGCAGGGTGGGCAGGTTCGAGTCATAGTGCCGTTCGATCTGGGACTCAAATCCCGCCCCCGATGGAAATACCCCGTCGATGGCGGTGTTTAATTCCTCGATGACATCCAGCTTCTCGACCTTGCCCTCGGCCAGTTGCGCGTAGCCCATCAGCTCGGTGATGATGCGGTCCGAACGTTCCACTTCCTCGCGAATGATCTCCAACTGTTGGGCGGCGGCCGTGCTCTTGTCCTTGAGCGCCCGCTGCAACGACCACGCGGTGTTGTTGATGATCGCCAGGGGATTCTTGATCTGGTGCGCGATCTCCGCCGCCAGCCGGCCGGCGGTTTTGACCTGCTCGTTGCGGAGCGAAAACTCCCGGCTCTCCGCCTCGATGAGCCGTTGCCGCTCGAAGAGCACCTGCACGCCGTAGCAACAGGCGGTGGTGAGCGCCAGCAGGATGATGCGCGCCGCCGCATCAGTCGGTTCATCCACCTCCAAAGCCTCCCAGACATCGCGCGGCAGGTTGCGTTCGTTGGCGGCGTTTTCCCAGACCACCAGCACCCCGGCGGCGACGTAACTGAGGTTTGTGGCCAGTTGCAGCAATATTTGGGGCATCATCAGCGGGACACTCAGGGCATTGCGCACCACCAGGGCGAGGAACGCCCAGAACAGCGCGCTGTTGAAACCATCAGTGACGTAGGTCAGGCAGGCCACGAGCAGGTTGTCGAAAACGCACATGGACACCACGTTGACGCGCAATGCTTTAAGAGGAATTCGCCCGGCCGAAAGGACCAGCCAGGCGCCCAACAGGCTGACTCCAACATAGGCGACGAAAAAGGAATTCAGAATCAGCCGCACGAAGTCGCTCATCATCAGCGGTTCAGGAAGCTGCTGAAACCAGTCCGCATAGAACACCGCGAAGAAGAGGAAGACCACGAGCACCAGCTTGGTCGGCAGCACGATGTCGCGCTCCACCGACAGGATGCGCTGGATCTGGCGCGACGGCTCGATCGCGGGCATTACCAGCATCCGCGACCATTCGCTCCAAGGCTTGTGTGTGCGATTCGCCATGCGACGCTTCCGTCGGCCCGCCCGCCGGCCGACACCTTAACTCAGCAATTCGTTGATCCGCGCAACGATCCGGTCCACCGGCCAAAGTCGTCCCAGCCCTTCATAGCCGCAACTGAGCAGACCTTCATCGGGACCGATGAACTCGACACCGCGCTTTTGGAGAGTCTGCACATTTTGCCGGGTGGCCGCGTGCGACCACATCTTGCCGTTCATCGCCGGGGCGATCAACAAGCGGGCTTTGGGGTTCAACGCCAGCGCAATGCAACTCAGTGCGTCATCGGCGAGCCCGTGCGCGAGTTTGGCAATGGAATTCGCCGTGGCCGGAGCGATCACAAGGAGATCCGCTTCATCCGCCAGGCGGATATGCGTCGGTCGCCAGCCTTCCTCCTCATCGTAAAGATCGGTGACGACGGGTTGCCGGGATAACGTTTTGAACGGTAGCGGGGTGATAAATCGCGCGGCGTCCGCCGTGAGCACCACGTTCACCTGATGGCCGGCCTTGTGGAGCAGGCTGGTCAGATCCACCGCCTTGTGGGCGGCAATCGAACCCGTGACTCCGAGCACAATTTTTCGAGTTCCACTCATGCGCTTTCAAGGAACCGTAGGGAAGGAAGTACGGAAAGACGATGGGATTTTACCAGCCCGGAAGCAGCAGAGGTTTTTCGCCTGATTCACAAAATTCCTCCAAGCCCGTGAAATCGAGGGGGTTGAAGAATTCTGATTGAGCCCCAGCGTGAACTGTATAGATTTTTGCCATCGCTGGCTCAGATAAAGACACCTTGCCTGAGCGCGTGTTAACGGAATCGCCGTCGTATGTTGCGCACCGAAAACACTTTATCGAAGGAAGCGACCTCCTCCTGGAGGGCGCGCTGGACTCTGAGGAAGGAAACCCGTCAAGGGCACATTCTAGTCTGTGTGGCTCTGTGGTCGGCCATCAGTTTCCTCCTTTTCAGCCGCTTCGTCATGGCCACGGTCATCATCGACGGCGCGAGCATGGAACCCACCTTCCGCTCCGGTGACCGCTGCCTGCTCAACCGAGTCGCACCCCTGATTGGATCCATTGATCGCGGCGACATGGTCGTGCTCAAGGACCGGGGAGACAACGACTTTGCCATCAAGCGGGTCGTCGGCCTGCCCAATGACGAGGTGGTCATCCGCAAGGGGGCCGTCTTCATCAACGGTGAACGGCTGGAAGAGCGTTATCTCGCTCCCCTGACTCAAACTTGGACCCCCGCCGGCGAGAGCCGTTTCAAACTGGGACCGGAGAATTTCTTTGTACTCGGTGACAACCGCGAGGTCAGTGAAGACAGCCGCTATTACGGCCCGGTTTCCAGCAAGGTTTTGCTGGGTGTCGTCCTGAAATAGCCTCCGCCCGCCTCCCGGCCGGCTTTCCCCGTTCTTCCCATTCAAACTGGCGGCATTCCTGCGTGCCGTCCGCTTCAACTTGTCGTCTCAGATGCCGATAAGTTTACCCGACGGCTTGGGCCGGACGAATCCCGAAACGTTCCCTGCTCGGCCAGTCCATTGAGTGTGATGAAACGAATCTTATTTGTTGATGATGAACCGCTCCTGCTGGAGGTGTTCGAAGCCCGCTTTGGCACCCGGGTCGCCGCGTGGGAGATGGATTTCGCCGAAAGTGGCGAGAACGCGCTCAGCCAGATGTTTCGCAAGCGCTATGATGTCATCGTCGCGGACATGCGGATGCCGCAGATGGACGGCATCGAGTTGCTCACGCTCGTCATGCAGCGCCATCCCAACACGACCCGGATCATGTTGTCCGGGCAGGCGGATCGCGAGAAGGCCCTGCGGCTCGTCGGCACCGCTCACCAGTACATTTCCAAGCCGTGCAACCTCGACGAACTGGAGTCCGCCATCGACCAGGCCCTGGTGCAGCGGGAGATTCTGACCAATGACTCGCTGAAGAAGCTGATTTCCCAGCTTCAGTCTTTGCCCAGCATTCCCTCGCTTTATCTGGAGTTGGTCGAAGAACTGCAAAGCGATGATCCTTCGCTGGAGCGGATGGCGGCCATCATCTCGCGCGATCTGGGCATGTGCAGCAAGATGCTCCAGCTCGTCAACTCCGCCTTCTTCGGCCTGCCGCGCAAGATCGCGAACATCGAGGAGGCGGTGGGCTATCTCGGAGTGGATACCATCAAGGCGCTGGTGCTCTACCTGCACATCTTTTCCCTTTACGAGCGTACCAAAGTCGCGGGCTTTTCGTTTGATCGTCTTTGGAATCATTGCTGGTCGGTGGGAGTCATCGCGCGCAAGATTGCCCAGCTTGAAGGACTCCCGCGCGAGGAGGGAGATCAACTGTTTATTGCCGGCCTGATGCATGATGTCGGCAAACTGGTCCTCGTGACCGGTGTGCCCACCAGCTACCAGTTGGTGGTGGACCGGGTCGCCAAGGATGGACTCCATCCGCACGAGGCCGAGTATTCCGTGTTCGGGACCAGCCACGCGGAAGTGGGTTCCTATCTGCTCGGCCTGTGGGGCTTGCCGGCCGCCATCTCCGAAGGGGTTGGCTGGCATCATCATCCCACCGCGCATGACGCCGAAGGGCTGAATCCCGCAAACGTCATCCATGTCGCCGACTGGATCGACCACGAGATCGCCAAAGGTGAAACGCGCTGCGTATCCTCGCTGCTGGATGAGCCGCACCTCGAGCGCATCGGCCTGCGCGACAAAGTTCAGGGCTGGCTCGCGGCGGTCTCCCAGCAATCCGAACCGGCTCACGGCTGATCCGGTCAAGCAGTCCCGCCATGAGTGAGCGACATATTTTGGTTGTGAATCCGGATGCCCTGGAAGGCAGCGCACTGGCCGCGCAATTGCACCAGGCCAACTCATCCTGGCGGATCGAACCGGTGGCGGTCCTGGCCAGCTTTGAACGACTCCTTCGAGGCCGTCCGGCGGATGCCTTGATTGTCGATGGCTCGCTGCCCGGCATCCAGCCCGAAGCCCTGTTCAAGACCGCCTCGACCCAATGCCCGGCGGCGTTTCGCCTGGCCCTCTCGGGCAATTACGATCAGGGCACGACGCTGCGAACGATGGGATACGCGCATCAGAACCTGTGGAAGCCTTGTTCATCCGCTGAAGTTCAATCAGCTCTGGCCCGGGCCTTTGCCCTGCGTGACGCGCTCCACAACGACCGGCTCCAACTGTTGATCGCGCAGATCAACACCCTGCCCAGCCTGCCCCGGCTGTATCTCGATTTTCTGGACGAGATTCGTCGGAAACACCCGTCCACCGAGCGACTCGGTGACATCATTCGCCAGGATCTCAGCCTGTGCTCGAAGATTCTGCAAATGGTCAACTCGGCGTTCTTCGGTCTGCCGCACAAGATCGACAATCCTGAAGAGGCCCTGCTTCATCTCGGTCTGGAGAACGTCCGTGCCCTGGTGCTCTCGATCCAAGTATTCAGCCTCTTTGATCGCGTGGAGGTGAAGCCATTTTCACTGGAGGCTCTTTGGGAACACAGTTGGCGGGTGGGCGGACTGGCTCGTCGCATTGCTTCCTTCGAGGAACGACCGGCCGAGGAAGTTGAAACCGCCTTCACCGCCGGCCTGTTGCATGATCTGGGAAAGCTCGTGCTTGTCAGCGGAGTTCCGCGGGCCTGGCGGGAAGCCATCGAAGCCGCCGAAGCCCGGTCGATACCGCTCTGGCAGGCTGAGCGCAGCCGTCTGGCGGCCACGCACGCGGAAGTCGGTGCCGCCTTGCTCGCCTTGTGGGGCCTCTCCGATCCCATCGTGGAGGCCGTCGCCTTTCATCACGAACCGGAAGTCAGCGGTTCAAATTCTTTCTGCGCGCTGACCGCCGTTCATGTCGCCAACCTGCTGGTCAAGGGTGAGGCTGGCGGTAATTCGCCCTACCTTGAATCGCTGGGGCTGGCCAAACGATTCGAGCGTTGGCGGGAACTCGCGGGCGACTCAGCCCGCTGACGGCCGCCGCCACTCCTGCTTCGGCGGTTCCGGCAGACCTTGCGCGCGCAACGCGGTGCGGAAGTGAACCTTGGCCACCTGGGCCAACTTGTCCGCGCCGTGTCGGGCCACGAACTCGCGGGCCACACCATCGACTTTCGCCGAAGCGCCCTTCGGAAACTCCACGCCAAATTGTTTCCCCAGCTTGTCGAGCCGGGTGACAAATTCGTGTCGCGCCAGAATGGAGGCGGCCGCCACCGCCAGGTCTTCCTCCGCCTTGTGGCGTTGGACGAGTTCGATTTCCCGGCCCAGTGCCATCAACGCCCCCGCCACCGTCTGCTTGTCATGGGCAAACTGATCGCTGATCGCGCGCACCGGCGGCGGGTTCATCCGGTCGCGTTGGGTCATCAAGTTCTCAATCACCCGGGCATGGCCCCAGGCCAGCACGCGATTGACACTCCGCATTTTGGCATAGAGTCGGTTGT
The DNA here is from genome assembly GCA_964463815.1 of uncultured Verrucomicrobiota bacterium. Classification (GTDB taxonomy): domain Bacteria; phylum Verrucomicrobiota; class Verrucomicrobiia; order Limisphaerales; family RI-55; genus RI-55. Next base: position 21,692 of record CAYXDZ010000008.1, read on the forward strand.
AAGCTTCGTTGCCCACCGGCACCACCGACGTCACGCAGCCGTGCGTCTGGCGGATCACCTCCGCGAGCTCGGCGATCCGTTTGTCGGAGGAAATGTTTTTGGAATCCTTGATGCCCGCTTCCCGCCAGGTTTGGACGATGTCGCCATTTACATAAACCCCGGCGATGCACAGCGGCCCGAAGAAGTCGCCCTTGCCACTTTCGTCCACGCCAATCCGGGGCAGCAGCAATTCCGGGTTCAACTCCGTCTCGTAGCCGAGCCGGGCCTGGCCCAGGATTTCCGGTTCCAGCAGAAACTCCACGAACTCCTGCGTGCCCTTGCCCTGCACCACGAGCTTGCCGCTCTCGTAAAAAACCACGTTGGTCTTTTCCTTGCGCGCGGCAAAGCGGGCGTAGGCTACTTCATAAAACTCCCACCCGCGCTCCTGGAGCAACGCCAACAGCTTGCGGCCGGGTTCCGCGTCGAGTTTGCAGGTGTAAGAGGTCAG
>CAYXDZ010000009.1:0-20033 GCA_964463815.1 uncultured Verrucomicrobiota bacterium
CGGCATGACCCCGATCTTGCAGCGTAAGACGGTCCTCATCCTCACGCTGGCTGCATCGTGGCAGGCGCTGGCGCAGCCTCAAATGGTTTTCGTCCAGCCGTCCGACGGGGCTACGGAAGTTCCGGTGACTGCGTCCGTGATGTTTGTCTTCGACATGCCAATGGAAACATCGCTTGCGGTGCATGGAACCCAAGGCAGCCAGTTGGCTTCCATCGCCTGGAGCCTAAACATCGATCCTTCCAAATTCTCCAATCAATGGGACGAAAGCGGGATGGTTTTGACCTGCAACTATTTGGGCGATTTGCCGGGCGGCGCGACTATAAACTGGACCATCAACCCGGGTAACTCATTGGTGAAACTTGGGGCCGAAGAGGATCTTCTTCCGGTGCCGACCACCAGCGGCTCCTTCGCCACCGCCGAGGGCGGCTGCGATCCCGACGGCATTCCGGACGACTACGGCAGCGCGATCATCTTCAAGTCGGTCACTTACCGGCAGACCAGCGCCGCCGCGCCCATTCTGGACTCCGAGCAGCTCCCGAGTTTTCTCGCGATTGCCTCCTCCCCGGCGGACAACGCCGTGACCGCCGCCAGCATCACGTATCCCGGCCCCGGCAGCCCCGTCGAGTTGACCGGGGTCTTCGGCCAGTTCCTCCACCTGGAGGAGTTTGACTCCCAGGCGGAACTGGACGCCGCCTATCCCAACGGCACCTACACATACTCGCTCACGCGGCAGACCGGCGGGCCGACCCAGATCTCGATGCCGATGCCCACCGCCGGTTCGTATCCGCCGGTGCCGCAGGTGGCCAATTTTGCGGCGGCCCAGTCCATTGATCCCGCCCAGAACTTCACGCTCCAATTCAACGCGCTCAACGGTGCCAGCGGCGGCGATTACATCCAGTTGGAGATTGAGGATGAATTGGGCAGCGTCGTGGTTTTATCCGCTCCAGATCTTTGCGTTCCGCTGGAGCTGCCCAACACGGCGACCTCCTTCACCATCCCGGCCGGCACCCTGGCCGAGGGCAAAAGCTATGTGGGTCGGCTGACGTTTGGGCGGTCCTTTTTTGCGAACACGACGAGCCCGCCGAATTTCGCCTCGAACGGCTCCCTCAACCGGCAGACGGTGTTTGCGCTGACCACCACCGGCGGTGTGGTGGTGCCGCAGCCGCAAATTACGAGCGAGGGTTTTCAAAGCGGCTTCTTCGGCCTGACCGTCGGCAATCTTGAGGCCGGCACAACCTACCGGGTGCAATACAGCACCACGCTGGAGCCCGGCAGTTGGGATCTCCTGCAAGCGGTCTCCACAGCCACGCCGATGCCGATCTTCGACTTGGATTCCAGCGCGACCGGCGGCCAGCGGTTCTACCGCGTCATCACGCCTTGATTGGCCGGGCGTGGTCTATCCGCGTGGAAGCGAAGCCCGCCGTCACTGGCGGGTTCTTCGTGTTCGCTGATCCGCTGTAGCTGGCGGCTGAGTCCCCGATCATTGGAAGTTTGTTTTGACCTGACCGCGCGACCACGGGCTATCATCCCGGCATCAAGCCATGAAAATGATTCGCCCTCTCCTGTCGGCGGCCCTGCTCGCCAGCTTCTCCAGTGGCCAGGCGGCCACGCCGGATTTCCGCAGCCGCACCTACGATTTCCCGATTTACAAGAACGCCCCCGCCGGCCGGCAGGTGACCGGCCAGCACGCGCCCGCCAGCACGGCTCCGCTGACCCCGGCGGAGGCGGCGGCGAAGTTCGAAGTGCCGGCCGGCTTCGAGGTGCGTCTCTTCGCCGCCGAACCGATGGTTGTCAACCCGGTCACCATGACCTGGGACGAACGCGGCCGCCTGTGGGTGCTGGAACTTTACGAGTATCCGCTCGGCGCGCAGGACGGCCAGCCGCCGCGCGACCGCATCAAGATCCTCGAGGACACGGACGGCGACGGCGTGGCGGACAAGGTCCACGTCTGGGCGGACGGGTTGAACATCGCCACCGGCTTGATCCTCGGTGACGGCGGGGCCTACGTCGGCCAGGCCCCGCATCTCCTGCACCTCAAGGACACCAACGGCGATGACCGCGCGGACACGCGGGACATCGTGATGACCGGCTTTGGCCTGGAGGACCGGCATGAATTGCTCAACGGCTTCAACTGGGGTCCGGACGGCTGGCTCTACATGACGCACGGCGTCTTCACGCACTCGAAAGTGCGTCAACCGGGCGCGGCCGAGGACACCGGCGTGATCATGAACGCCGCGCTCGGCCGGTGGCATCCGCGCACCAAGAAGTTCGAGGTGTTCGCCGACGGCACGAGCAATCCGTGGGGCGTGGATTTCGACGCGAAAGGCAATGCCTTTGTCAGCGCGTGTGTCATTGACCATTTGTTCCATCTCGCGCCCGGCGGACTATATCAGCGGCAGGCGGGTCAACCGGCGTTTCCCTACGGCTATGAATTGCTGCCGTCGATTGTCGATCACAGGCATCACATGGCGGCGTATTGCGGGGTGCAGGTGTATCTCGGCAACCAGTATCCGGCCGAGTACCGCGGCAAGATCATGATGGGCAACATCCACGACAACTCGGTTCACGCCGACGTGCTCACGGAGCAGGGATCGAGCTTCAAGGCGTCGCACTGGAAGGATTTTGTGCGCGCCAACGACGGTTGGTTTCGCCCGACCACCCAGCTTGTCGGACCCGACGGCGCGTTGTGGATCAGCGACTGGTACGACAAGTATCCGTGCTACCAGAATGCCCGCGCCGATCCCGAGGGGGTGGATCGCGAATACGGCCGCATCTGGCGCGTGGTTTACACCGGGGACGAAAAGGGCAGGGCGCTGGCCACGCGGCCCAGTCCCGACATGGACCTCACGAAGCTGAATCTCGATCAAGCCATCGACCTCCTCGCGCACGAAAACGTGTGGCACCGCCGCACGGCGCAACGGTTGTTGACCGAGCGCCTCAGCCGCATCCGCATCGCCACCCCGCCGAAGCTCGTGCAGTTCTTCGAGTCCGGCCCTTCGCTCGATGCCCGGCTGGCCGCGTTGTGGACGTTGTCCGGCGCGCTGCGCTTGAACGAGACGCTGCTCGACCGCGCCGCCAGTGATTCAGACGCCGCCATCCGCACCTGGGCCGCGCGCCTCACCGGCGAGAGGCAGGCGCTCAATGAGCAGGTGCAGGCCCGCCTCTTGAAACTCGCGGGTGACTCCGATGCCGCCGTTCGGCTCGCCGTGGCGACCGCCGTCCGGCAGTTCACCTCCGGTTCGCTTACGGTCAACACCCCGCCCACGCACGCGGATGTGAATCTTGGTGAAGTGCTCGCCGCGTTGATCGCCAGTTCCCATCAGCAGCGCGACCGCACGCTGGAGCACTTGATCTGGATGGCCGCCGAGCCCGTGGTTGTGCGCGAGCCGGAGTTGACGCTGGGCTGGCTCGCGGGCGACGGCGCGCAATACCTGCCGCTCACCGGCCGGCTCGCCGCGAAGACGTTGCGCCGGCTATGCGACCTCGGTGACCGCGCGAACCTTGATCTCGCGATGCAATTCCTCGACCGCGCCGCCCGCGAGACACCCGGTCTGGCCGCCGCCGCCTTGGAAGGCATGCTCGAAGGGCAGAAAGGCCGCGCGATCATGCCGCGCTCCGACGCCAGTGAGATTCTTGCCCGGTTGGTGCAACACACCGATGCCTCCGTGCGCGAACGCGCCCAGCAACTGGGCTCCTTGTGGGGCGATGCCTCGGCTTTGCAAGCCAGCTTTGAAACCGCGCTCGATCCCGCGGCCTCGGTGGACTCGCGGTTGCAGGCCATCGCCGCCGTGCGTTCGCAGAAGAACACCGCCGCGCGCGACACGTTGTTGCAGGTGCTGGATCAGAAACCCGACCCCCGGCTGGCCACCGCCGTCGTGCAAGGGTTGGGCGAAGTGGGGGGCGATCCGGTGGCACTCGCGTTGATCGAGCGTTGGAATGCGCTGTCGCCATCGGTGCGTCGCGAGGCGGCGAGCATGCTCGTCACGCGTGGTGGCTGGGCGTCCTCCTTATTGTCCGCGATTGAGCAGGAGAAGATTCCCACGAGCGACATTGCGGCCACCGCCATTCGCGCGCTGACCAAGTCCGACGCCGACTTCGGCATGCTGGCCAAGCGCGCGGAAAAGGTCTTCGGCCGCGTGCGGGATGAGGATCGCGACAAGCTCAAGATCATCGCGGACAAGCGCAAGGTCGCGCTGGCCGGCGCGCCGGATCTGGCCCGGGGCCGCGCGGTCACTCAGACCGCGTGCCTCGTCTGCCACAAGTTGCACGGCGAGGGCGCGGAGATTGGCCCCGATCTCACCGGCGTCGGGCGCTCGTCTCTGGATGCCCTGCTGGCCAACATCATTGATCCCAATCAGATCATCGGCAAAGGCTATGAGAACGTGGTGGTGGAGACGAAGGACGGCCGTTCACTGAGCGGTCGCCTGGTCGAGGAAACCGATGCGCGTATCAAGCTGATCAACCTGGGACCGACCGAGTTCGTGATCGCCAAGGACGACATTGAAACGCGTACGGTCAGCGAACTGTCGCTCATGCCCGAGGGCTTGGAGAATCTGCCGGATGCCGACTTCCGCGACATGATCTGGTACATCCTCGCGCCACCGCAGGACGGCCCGTTGACCGATCAGAAGCGCCGCGAGTTGATCGGCGAACACTCCGCCTCGATCGGGACCGGCACTCCCACGGATGGTGAATCCGTCGCCTTGTGGAATCCCGCGTGGCGGGTGATCGCGCCGGAATTCGAGGGCTCGCCGAAGAAGCATCCCGAGTACGCCGGCCGCAAGAACGTGCTCGAGACGCATCCATTCGATGACAACAAACCGGCGGCGTTGGAGCGGGTGTTTGACGTGCCGGCCAGTGGGGCTGTTTTGACCGTTGAAGCCGCCGCGCACGAACGCGGCGACTGGGAGTTGCGCATCTTCGCCAACGGCGAGGTGCTGAAGCGCCAGTTGATCAACCGCGAACAGGGCGTCTGGCAAACTGTGACCGCCGACCTCGCGAAGTTCGCCGGCAGACGGGTGGTGTTGCGCCTCGAAAACATGGCCGGCGGCGTGGACGACTGGTCCTGGGAGTTTGCCTACTGGGGCAAGTTGGAATTGAAGACCGACGCTGCTTTGCAGGCGAGTAGATGAGCCGGAAACGAGCATTTGGATGGCTGGTAACCGCTGTGGTCGCGACGTTGTTGATCGCCGGCTCCCTCTTCGCCCGGAAGGTCTGGACTGGTTGGCAACAAGGCCATCGCCATTGCTTCAAAGGAACCATCAACGGGTTCAGTTCGTTCGCCAACGACCACTTCGGTCGCTACCCGGAACACACCAACGGCTTCGGCGATGCGTTGCTGATGCTGGTCAGGAGCAACTACCTCGACGTCTCCTACATCTGCGGCCCCAATGATGATGGCAGCATGTTCCTCGCAGCCCTGGCCAACGGCACCGATGTACCCGAAGAATCATGCAGCCGGGTTTACGTTCAGGGGCTCAGCGCTGACCTGCCCAAGAGTGTCTGCATGATGTACGACCGCAAATCGTTTCCTGGCGGCGATCACGGCTACGGCTGGGGGCCTCCTGTCCGTGAATGCATCACGAGCAATGGCTCGATGTTCACCATCAGTGACGACAAGTGGCCGCAGTTTTGTCGCGAGCAGATTGCAACGCTCATCGATCTTGGCTTCTCCCGCGAGCAGGCCGAGTACTACTTCCCAGACGCGAAGGAGTAGTTGCCGACTCGTGCATCGCGTCGCCGTGTCGGAATGGCGTTCAGAGTCCACAAGGCCAGCCCCGCGTTTGTTCATCACCCCTTGCCCTTGGACAGCTTTCGGCGTAACCAGTCCGTGTGACGCCGGGCCGAAGATTGGGATGGATTGGGTTGTCAGCTTCGTTGCTGATGGCGCTCGCGCTTCCCGCACCTGCCCAGATTGATCCCGAGAAGCGGCAGCTCTTCCAGCTTGGTTACAATTACCACCTCACCGGCCATGCCCCGCTCAATGCCTACGGCTACTATTACCTCAACCAGCCGGAGTTTATCCGCACCAATTTCACCCTGCGGTTGGCCGTCGCCCCGGTTTATCTGGATGGCGAACTGGGAGTCGCCGGCATCGCACCCAACACGGACCTGGGCTTTGGCTTCGCGGGCGGCGGGTTCGCGGAATCCTACTTTGAAGTGCGCGACGGCGATTGGATTCAGGAGGAGAGCTTCACCGGTCACGGTGGCGGCGGGGCGTTGAGCTTGTATCATTTGTTCAATCCGGCGAGCCGCATCCCGCTCAGTCTCGTGTTGCGCGCCGGCTCGCACTTCAATGCCTACGAGACCGACAGCGACACCGATTCCGCTTTCGTGCTGCCCGAGAACCGGTGGTCCGCCCGCTTTCGCGGCGGGCTGCGGTGGGGTGGTCGGGAACCGTTGCTCAATCCCCGGCTCGCGATGGAGGTCTCCGCCTGGTATGAAGCCGATTACCGGGATCACTCCGGTCCGTACGGTTTCAACGGGGACCGGCAGCTCAACGAGTGGGCGCACAACCTCTGGGGCCGGGCGTTGCTGATCTACACTCTTGAAGGCTGGGAGCATCAGTTCGAGATCAACCTCTCCGGCGGCACGTCCTGGCACACCGACCGGTTCAGCGCCTTCCGGCTCGGTGGATTTCTGCCGCTCGCCGAAGAATTCGCGCTGCCCCTGCCGGGTTATTATTTTCAGGAAATCAGCGCGGAATCGTTCGGCTATCTCGCGCTGGCCTATCGCGTGCCCATCGACTCGGCGAATCGGTGGCAATGGAAGTTCTTTGCGACGGGCGCGGTCCTCGACTACCTGCCGGGGCTGGAACTTGACCGGGAATGGCTGGCCGGCGTCGGCACGGGTTTTGGCTACCATGCGCCGTCCGGAGCCTGGCAGGCGCTGCTCGCCTACGGCCACGGATTTCAGGCGCTGCGGCCGGATGACAAGACGGGCCACAGTCTGGGCTTTCTCCTGCAGTTCGATCTGGAACGTCACCGCCATCCTGAATTGCAGCCGCCGGTGAATCCTTACTCGGCCCGCGGGTTGTTGCGGTTGTTCCGACCGTGAAGAGCGGGGTTTGGATAAGGTCCGGGCACGCGACACGCATCACGCGCTCCTCCCGCCTTGCTTCCCGGCGCGCTCCCGGCATTCTGCCGTTCATGAAATCCGCCGCGTTCATCCTTACCGCATTGCTGGCAACCGCTGTTCCGGCCGCCGACCTGCCGGACAACCTGGTCGCCGAAGGCATTCCATCGATCTCCGAGGAATTGAAGGCCGATGTGGGCCGCTATCTCGACTTCCGGCTGGCGGGTTTTCAGGACTGGCATCCCGAGCGACGCGCGGTGTTGCTGACCACCCGTTTCGCCGATGTAAATCAGTTGCACGTCGTTGAGCAACCAAACGGCGCCCGCCAGCAACTCACGTTTGGCGCCGAGCGCGTATTGGGTGGGGAGTTCATGCCGCTTGACGGCAACTCGGTCGTCTTCGTGCGCGATGTCGGCGGCGGGGAGTTCTATCAGCTTTACCGCTTGGGACTGAATGACGGGCGGGTGACGCTGCTGACGGACGGCAAGTCGCGCAACAGCGGCCCCACCTGGGCGCATGACGGCTCGCGCTTCGCCTACACCTCGACGAGGCGCAACGGCCGCGATGCCGACATCCATTTGATGAATCCCGAGGAGCCCGCTTCCAACCGCCTGCTCCTGGAAGTGAACGGCGGCGGTTGGCGGGTCACAGACTGGTCACACGACGGCCGGCAGTTGCTGGTGCAGGAATACATCTCGATCAACGAGAGCCGGCTGCATCTGGTGAACGTAGGGGATGGAGAGCGCCGGGAGTTGCGACTAGCCCCCGCCGGCCGTTACGCGATTGGTCAGGCGCGCTTCGCCCCGGACGACTCCGCAGTTTACGTCTCGACCGATGCGCTGCCCGCCGACGCGGAGTTGGCGGATGGTGGCTTTCGTCGCCTGGCGCGGCTCGATCTAAGGACCGGCAAACTGACGCTGCTCACCGGGCACATCCGCTGGAACGTCGAGACCTTCGAGATCTCGCCCGACGGCAAACAGGTTGCGCTGGTCATGAACGAGGACGGCATCAGCGTCTTGCGGGTCATCAATGCGCGCAATGGCCGGGAGCAGCGGTTGCCGAAAATTCCTGCCGGTGTGATTGGCGGATTGAAATGGCATCGGAAGCTCCCGGAGATCGGCTTCAGTCTGAGCAGCGCGCGTTCGCCCACGGATGTGTATTCGGTGGACCTGCGTCGGCGCGCGCTCACACGCTGGACGGCGAGCGAAACTGGCGGCTTGAATCCGGAGACGTTTGCCGAACCCGAGTTGATCCGCATCGAAAGCTTTGACGGTCTCGTCGTGTCGGGCTTTGTGTACCGGCCGGATGCCGCCAAGTTTCCCGGCCCGCGCCCGGTCATGATGATCATCCACGGTGGTCCGGAAGCGCAGTCGCGGCCCTCGTTCCTCGCGCGCAACAATTATCTCCTGAACGAACTCGGCATCGCGCTGGTGGTGCCCAACGTGCGCGGCAGCGACGGCTATGGCACCGAGTTTCTCGATCTCGACAACGGCTTCAAGCGCGAGGATTCGGTTAAGGACATCGGCGCGTTTCTGGACTGGATCGAGCGCCAGCCGGATCTCGACGCGGGTCGGGTGGCCGTCTATGGCGGCAGCTACGGCGGCTACATGGTGCTGGCGAGCATGGTTCACTACAACGACCGCCTGCGGTGCGGCATCGATGTGGTGGGCATCTCCAACTTCGTCACCTTCCTGAAGAACACGCAGGATTACCGCCGCGATCTGCGCCGCGTGGAGTACGGCGATGAACGTGACCCCGCCATGCTCGAATTTCTGGAGCGGATTTCTCCCAACCGACAGGCGGACAAGATCAAGAAACCGCTCTTCGTGATCCAGGGTTTCAATGACCCGCGCGTGCCGGTCACCGAATCGGAGCAGATGGTAAAGGCCATTCGCGAGGCCGGCGGGGATGTCTGGTATTTGATGGCGCGGGACGAAGGGCACGGCTTCGCCAAGAAGCCGAACGCCGACTTTCAGTTCTACGCGATGATCGAGTTCCTGCGGCGGCACTTGCTGTAGCAACCAATTTGGCTCCAGCCATTTTGGTGTGCAGACTGGCATTCTTTCCGGGCGACTCATCATGCTGTGCATCATGAGAAACCCCTTGCCGCTCTTACTGTTCACCTGCGTATCCGCCGCCTCCATCCAGGCCCAACAACTGGAAGTCCGCCGGGCGGTGCAGGTCGAGTTCCCCGGCTCGGCGGGCCAATACCAGGTGCTGGAAAAATCGACGGATTTGAGTGCCTGGACACCGGCCGCTCCCGGTTACTTCAGCCCAACCGGGTCAGTGAATCAGTTTTTTCCGGCGGGAGCCGGCAATGAATACTTCCGGGTGGCCAGCAATGGGGTGGAGGATTTCGCCGCGCAGCTCGCCCCGATTCGCACCACCCACAATCTCCCCGCCCTGGGCTGCGCGGTGGTCATGTCCAACCGCATTGTTGGTCTCGGCATGGTGGGCGTGCGCAAACACGGCGTTGCCGAGCCGGTCACCATTCACGACCACTGGCATCACGGCTCGATGACCAAGTCCATGACCGCCGTGCTGGCGGCGATGCTGGTCGAGGAAGGCTTGATCACCTGGACCACCAAACTGGTTGACTTGTTTCCGGAGCACGCCGGCACGCGTCATGCAGACTGGAACACGGCGACCTTGGAAATGCTTTTGAGCAACTCGGCCGGTGCGCCCACCGATCTCAGTACGGGCAACATTTGGACCCAGCTCTGGAACCATCCGGGCACGCCCCGTGAGCAGCGGCTGTTTCTGACCCAGCAGGTCACGGCCCTGGCTCCGCGCTTCGCCCCCGGGAGCGGGTATGAATACTCCAACGCTGGATTCTCAATGGCGGGGGCGATGCTGGAAAAGGTCACCGACAAACCGTGGGAGCAGCTCATGCACGAGTATTTTTACGGGCGACTGGGGATGAGCACGGGCGGTTTCGGCGTGCCGGCCACGCCGCGCCACATCGACCATCCTTGGGGACATCAATTCTCCGGGGGCACGCCCAACCCGATTGCGCCCGGAATTTCGGCAGACAACCCGCCCGGCGTCGGACCCGCTGGTACCGCCAAATTCAGCCTGGTAGATTTCGCCCGTTACGTTTCGTTCCTCGTGGCCGGAGCCCGGGGCGAGGGATCCATCCTGGAGGCCACGACATTCCAGAAGCTCTTCACTCCGGTGAACAACAACTACGCCATGGGCTGGAGCGTTTCCACCCGTGGCTGGGCTGATGGCACGACCTACAGTCACTCCGGTTCGAACAACCAGTGGTACACCCTCGTTTGGATCGCCCCCAACCGGAACTGGGCGGTCGTCGTGGTGACCAACATCGGCGGCGCGCCGGCCCAAACCGCGGCCAACGCGGTGGTCACGGCCATGATCAACAAATACTTTCCGTAAGGCGGGGGCCATGCGGGCAAGTGTCCGCGCAGGCTGTTCCGCCGGCTGGCCGGTGCTTCAACCCGGCGCGCGGTATCGCCGGATCGCGCCGGCCTTCGAGTTGACCTGCAGTTTGCGGTAGATGTTGTGCAGGTGGGTGCGGACGGTGTGCTCACTCAGGTGCAGGAGCGCGGCGATTTCCTTGTACCGCATCCCGGAACTCAGGTGCTCCAACACTTCCCGTTCACGGACGGAGAGCGGCGGGTCATCGGAAGGGCTGGCCGGTGCCCGGCCAGCGGCCAACGCCGCCACCACCTTGCGGGCGATGGAACTGGTCATCGGCGAGCCCCCCGCGTGCAGCTCACGGATCGCCCGGAGCAGTTCCTCGGGCGGTGTCTTCTTCACGAGATAGCCGGTTGCGCCCGCGACAAGCGAATCATAAACCAGTTCGTGGTCCTCGAAGATGGTGAGCATCATGAACTCGGTGGACGGCAACAGCGGCTTCAACCGGCGCACGCATTCGACCCCGCTGATGCCGGGCAGATGGATGTCCATGAGCACCACGCGGGGCGTCGCGGCCACCAGGGTCTTCAGCGCGGCCTCGGCCGTGGGCCAGGCCCCCACGAACTCGAGGCCCGCCGCATTCATGAGTAGATGGCTCAACGTCTCGCGCAGTTCGGCGATGTCTTCCACCAGGGCGACGCGAATGGAATGATTACTCATGGGGCCGGTGGGCGGGGCAGGGGAATGACGAGCCGCACCAGGGTGCCGCGCAAGCTCGATTCGAAGTCGAACTGGCCTCCATGCCGCCGCATACGCTCGCGCAAGTTGCGCAGACCATTGCCTCGGCCGTTGTTGGTGCCGGACGAAAGTCCGCCGCCGTTGTCCTGGATGGCGAATTCCATACGCCCGGCGAATAGTCGCATCGACAGTGTTACCTGACTGGCCTTGGCATGCTTGACCACGTTGTGCAGGGTCTCCTTGACGCAGAGCAACAGGTCGTGGCGGAGGTCATACTCAAGGTGGATGTCGGGCAAACTGACCGGCACATCAAACCGGCAGGTGACGCCCGCCGGCTCCAGGGCCTGGCCGGCATGATCCAGCAGGTAGTTGACGAGTTGTTCCAGGGAATCATTGGCCGGGCGGGTCAGCCAGACGATCTCGGCGAGATGGTCCACCAGTTCGCCGGCGGTGGTTTCGATCTTCGAGAGCTCCCCGGCCATCCGTGGTTCCCGGCGGTCCAGTGTGCGCCGCAGCGAGCCGCTCCGCAGCGCGAGGCCCGTCAGATGCGCCCCGAGCTGATCGTGCAGATCTTGGGAAATGCGCTGACGTTCCTCGCGCAAGGCGGCATCCCGGACGGACTGTGCGAGGGCCGCGAGGCGTTCCCGTCGGAGATAATGCCATCGCGTCAGCCAGAACACCCCGGCCAGCAGGGCGGCTGTCAACCCGAGGGTCCAGGCCTGGTTGGGGAAGGGCAGGAGCACGCTTCGCAGCTCGAAGCCAAACCTTTCCCCCGCCGGCCGCCAGAACGAGCCGTCGGCCAGGCCCTTGGGCGAGCCAAAGTAGAGCACGGCCCGCCCCTGGCCGTTGATTTCCCCGGTAAAGAACGGTTGCCCGACGATGACGTCCATAAACCCGTCGCCGTTGACATCCCCCGCCGAACGGACAGTGGCTCCGAAGCCGGAGTGCCGCGCCCCGCCGCGAGCCGTCCAGGCCGGCAGGGCCGCCAGTCCGCGCCGCGAACCATGCACCACAATGGCCAGCCCTTCATCCGCCTGCACCTGCTCGCCGTAAAACGCGCCCATCACCAGATCGCCGTAACCATCCCCGTTGACGTCACCGGCCGACGCCACGCTGTGACCGAGCAGAAAGTTCACTTGATTGGGCTCGAAGGCCCACGCGGGCTGCAAACCCAACCCCCTCGGGGAGCCGTGGAACACCAGCACCACGCCCTCTTTGTCCTGTCCGTTGGAGGTTTCGTTTCCCGCGATTACCAGATCGTCGAGGCCGTCCCCGTTCACATCCCCGGCCGCGTGAACACTGAGGCCCACCTGCTGGCCCTCCTGGGTTCCGGTGATCGTCCAGTCCGCGGTTGTGGAGGGACCGTCCGGCCCTCCGTAATAAACGTAGGCTCGGCCAACCGAAGGCAGCGACGTGCTGTATTGCGGATAGCCCACCACCAGGTCCGCATAACCATCACCGTTCAAATCTCCGGCCCCGCTTACGGACCACCCGAAGCCGAAGCTCTCCCGGCCTTCCCCCGCGCTCCAGACGGGTTCACGGCTCAATCCATCCGGTCCGCCCAGATACAGCAGAACCCGCCCCCGCCCGAAGAACGCATCCGGTGCCCCGTCGTTCCGATAACCGGGAGCGCCCACGATCACATCGTCGTACCCGTCCCCGTTCACATCACCCGCCGCCGCGATGGAAAACCCAAGCGCCGTTTCCGGGGAATCTTCAAACGCCTCCCAGTCCTGTTGTGCGCCCAGTCCCGCGGGACTGCCCAGAAAGGCCACCGCGAACCCGGTGTTGCCAGTGCCGCCGTCGCGGATGCGGGTGGTGATGCCAAAGGCGATGTCGGCGAAACCATCGGCGTTGACATCACCGATGCCCGCCACTTGGTGCCCGAAGCCGGTGGCGAATTCCGTGTTGTGAAACCACCAGTCGCGCGAAGGATCCAGACCGCCCGCCGCGCCAAAGCAGACCAGCACCGCGCCCATGCCATTGCCGCCAATCGAGTGCCCGGAGACAATGACATCATCGAAGCCATCGCCATCAATGTCCCCGGCACCCGCGACCGAATGTCCGAACATGCCCTTCTCGGAAGGACCATCGATCATCTGCGCTGTCAACCGGGGGCCGGAGGCCGCCGAATTCTTCCGGGGCGAAGGGGGCGCGTGCTGGGGCGGGACATGGTGTTGTTCTACCGGCACCCATTCGCGGTGGCGTTCAATCTTGAAAAAGTCTTCCGGGCCGGTCTCGGCGGATAATTGGAGCGAGCCACCGACCAGCAGCAACGCCAGCGTAACCCATGGATGGAAAAGCCGCCCGCAGGGGCGCTTTCGCCGCAGGAATTGGTGCGATGGGATCAATCCGCTGGTGGGCATGGGATCTTCTGGCTCCCGCAAGGAAACGGGTGAGTCCGCCCGATGTAAAGCTCTGGGAACCCGGCCGAGGCACACCACTGCTTGGCATCCTGGTCATGGGCAGTTCCACGCCCGGACTCCACGTCACCTCATGACCCAAGGGAGGAGCTACCATTCCTGCCGGATGCGCTCCTTGGGATTGGAAGTCAGGGCCGGAATTTCGACAGCGATAGAACCCGGTGCGGGATCGGGCCTTCAAGGCGCGGTGGCGCGGGCTTGCAGGACGGTGAAGCCCGGCGGCAGTGTCGTGGTGACGCGCCAAGTTGCCAGATTGATGTCACCACTGACAAAAGTGGCGGTGTGCCACACCGTTCCCCAGAAGTCATATTTTGGAGCCACCCGCAAACGCACGGTCCCTTGAATGGGCAGGTTCGTGGACTCAATGAAAATGTCCACCGGTGAGTTGCTGCCGATCAGCAAGTCCGACTGCGTGTCCAATCTTGCCTCCGGATCTTTTTCCAACTCCGCCCCATGGACGCTGAGGACGCGCACGGTTGGTGTGTTTGCGGGCGGCCAGATTACCGGGGTGCCCACGGGCGGCACGTTTGCAGTGTTGGGGAAGGCTTGGAAACCCCCGGATACGCTATTGGTCAGCACTTCGATCCGGGTTCGACCTTGTGGTTCGGCGTCCAATCGGCCATCTCCGGCAAGTTCACTGGCAATGATCCTGATGGCTCCACCCGCCGCCGCATGAGGGGTGAAAAAGGGGCCGGGTTTGGAGAGTAGTTGACCGTTCACAGTCACTTTTTGGCCCGCCGCTATGAGAATCGCACCGCCACCGGCTGCGCTTAGCGAGTGACCATAACCTTGACTATAGGCCGTCCCACCGCTGCCGCCGATCAGCGGTATGAGTTCGGGATTGCCATACGTTGATCGATATTGTCCCGGACTGATTCCAAAACCTGCTCCGGCCCCGGAAGGACCCCACGCCCCGCCACGAAAGCCGCCCGGACCGGGCTCTGACGGAATCGCCGCCTCAACCTGACCCGGTCCGTTCACCTTGCCGGACAAGTCCACGATTCCTTCGATCACGACATTGCTTTGCACCAACCATACTACCGGCGCGCGGCTGGAATGATTCTTGAAGGTGAGATGCACATCTTCGGGAACGCTAACGGAGGAGTATTTGAACACGACCGCCCATTTGTTGGCGTCATATACGCCCTTGCCGGCGTGGGCCGTGTTGTTGGCATCCCACGCGCCGGCCACTGCTGCGCTCAAGTCCAACTGTGTCTCACGAACGATGTTGGTGATGCCGTTGACAACGTTCGTCACCGTCACCTGCTTGATATGGTCGGGCAGGGTCATGCCTTCCGTGATAACAAGGTTGAGGGCTCCATCCGAGCCGTCACCGGGAACGTTGAGTTGACCGTACGCGGTCCCAAGAACGGCCAGCAACATAGCAAGAATCCAACTGGCGGCCGATTGGAGCGGAGTCAGGCGGGGCGGGTTTTTCATGGGCAATGATTCATGGGTCGATGTCGTTGAATGCGGAGATTTCGCGGGAAACGGCCTCCAAGGGCGCGCTGGCTTGGCCAAAGTTGAAGACGCTGACCTCGCGGCTGTAAGCCTCGGCGATGAGGGTGCGCGGCGGCTCCTCGCCGTTGAAAACGGAAACTTCGCGAGATATGGCCTCCACCGGGGCGGGTGGTTCACCGAAATTGAAGATCGAAACCTCCCGGCTCTCCGCCGCCACGCTGCCGCCGGGAACTTCGCCGAAGTTGAAGAGGCTGACCTCGCGCCCGACCACATCCTGGATGGTCGAGCGCGGAAGCTCCTCGCCGTTGAACACGCTGACCTCGCGCGAGAGGGCTTCGAGGGGAGCGGTCGGCTCGCCGAAATTGAACAGGCTGAGTTCCCGACCAATGACGTCCTTGATGGGCACGCCGCGACCGGTGAGTTGGTAGCGCTGCCAGTTGGTCAGCCCGGTGCCGTCCGGGTCCACAAATGCGTCCGAAGGGTCGAGCGGATTGAGCCCGTTTTCCAACTCCCACACGTCGTCCATGCCGTCGCCGTCAGTATCCAGCGGACCGTAAACGCTGTGGCCGGTGAAGCGGAAAGTCATGACTGGCCCGAGCAGGTTCATGGGAATGCCCCAATCGACGGGCTGCCAGCCGAGGTTCATCGCCAGCGGATCGAAACCCGCGAACGCTTCGGTGCCCTCCAGGGTGAAATAAAGTCCGGGTCGCTGCGGGATGGAGACGACCACTTCCTCGTTCTCACGGTCGAGCCGGATGCCGATGTCCAGTTCCTCCGCCCACAGGCCGCCAGCCAGACCGACGGTCAAAATTCCGGTGAGGACCGGACGGAAACTTCGTTTGAGGACGTGGCGGCGCATCAAAGTCAGTTTGCAAACCGCATAGATTTCCGGGCTCCCGCCCAGCAGGCGGCGATTACCAGTGCCAGCAGCAGGGCCGTGCTGCCACCGTCGGGAACGCGGCCCGCCGGCGCCCCGAGGTCAATCAGGTAGGCCTCGGTCTGGCCCGCGCGGCTGGTGCCGGCACCAACGATAAAGCGTCCGTTGTCGGAAATGCCAAACGCCGCGCCCAACCGGTTCCAGTAGCTGGTGTCCGCACCCAAGGCATTTAGTTCGGAAAGCAGGGCGCGCATGCCGCCGCCGGTGTCCCAAATGAAGCCCTCAAACCCAAAAGCAGAAAAGCTGTGCCCAACCACGATGCTGCCATCACCGGAAACGTCGAAGGCCACCCCGTTTTCCGCGCCACCGCCGGTCAGGTTGCCCAAACCGACCAGGCCCGTGGATTCAGTCCAGAGAAAAGGTTCGCGGCCGGTGGCGGTGCTGCCATAGCCCACGACGGTCGAGCCATCGGCCGAAATACCGTAGGCGCGACTCTCGTTGGCTCCGCCGGCGAAATCTCCAAGCAGAGCGCTTCCTCCAGATTGGGTCCATAGCAAAGCTTGATTTCCTCCACCGCTCACACCGGATTCCCCGGCCGCAGAGCGGCCATCGGCAGACACTGCGGAGACAACGAAAATTCCCCCGCTGGGCGCCCTGGGCAGTTCGGTCATGGTTCCAGATTCATGAATGAATCCCGCCACTCCCGCGGCTGATTGCCCTCGTCCCACAATGACGGAGCCATCCGCCGACACGTCGTACGCTGCGCTGCGAATCAGGGTTCCGGTCAGGTCGCCCAAGCCCGTCATGCCCGTCCCTTCAGTCCAGCGGAAGGCCTGTTCGCGGTTGGCGTCCGTCGAGTTGCTGGAGCCAACGATCACGCTGCCGTCGGCCGAGACGCCGTGGGCCTCGCTGTAGAATACGCCGCCGGGCAGATCGCCTAGCCCTTGCATGCCGGTGGCGCTGGTCCAGCGAAAGGCCTCGATGCCGTTCGCGCCGACACTGCTCCCGACCACGACTGAGCCGTCATCGGACACCGCGCGGGCCGTGCTGGAAAAAATGCCCCCGACCAAGTCGCCGAGCGCGGTGATGCTGGCGGCATTGGCCGACGGTGGAACCAGGACTGTGGTCGCGATGGTCGTGATTAGGAGCACGGCGGCCACGCGGCCCCGTTGGGCATGAGCGGGAAGGTTCATGAGTGCAGTTTGTCTGGTTTGGCAAAAGGGTGGATTCTGCACATCAGGTATTTTTCAGGTAGCTTGGATGAGTAGGATCATCCCAATTTAGACGGCCTGTTCCCGCTTGCGGCGACTTGTTTGGCACCGAAGAGGCCCATGAGAGCGAGGCTGAGCAGCACGACTCCGGAGCCACCGTCGGGCACCCCATTGCCCTGCTCCGGAGCAACTGTGAATCGGAACGTGTTGTCCGTCAGTGAAAACCCATAATCACCGTTCCAGCCGGAAATCTGAACATCCGCGAAGCTGCCAAAGATGCCGCTCGATGCCGAGAACAGGTTGAAGACGTTTCCAGCTTCGGGGACAAAGCCGCTGATGAAATCTAGGAACAACGTGCCGCCCAATGTGATGGTTTCCGAGGCGAAGATTTGGTCATACATCCCGGCGCCAGTGCCGGCGATCTCCATGCGGAGCGATCCGGTGGGGCCAACTTCGAGCGAGGTCACATCCAGGGTGCCGGGCGAGAAGCCGGGGCTGACTTCGCCCCCTTGCACAAGCACGTTGCCCCAGATGGTGCCTGAACCCATCAAGGTGCCACCGCTGCCCACCACCACCTGACCGGACAACACCTGCGAGGGATCGACATTCCCGACCGCCACACGCCCGCGCTGCCCGCCGATGTAAGTGTTCCCGGCGACATCCCGGTTCAGCGCCAGCACATCGCCCGCACCCAGGCCCAACACGTTGTTGACCTCGAGCAGCCCGCCGTTCACGACATGAACAGCGGCATCCGACTCAGCGTCGCCCAGGTTGGTGGCCGGGCCACCAGTCAGGCGCACGGACCCGATGCGTGCAGCGTCAGTGGAAACACGGCTGCCTGGTCCTGATATTTCCACCACAGCAGCCGATTGCTCGCCAAAGCCGACATTCAAGGCACCGGAGGTTTCGATGACCCCATCATTCGAGACGTTGACCCGGCCCTCTGACTGCGCCCAATAGCCAATCGTCATGGCCCCGTTCAGCTCAAACGCCGCCGAGTCTGACACGTTCAAAGTGCCATTGCCGAAATACCCGACCCGCGCATTGCCGTCTTGCTCCCAGGTGGTTTGGGATCCCCGGACGTTTACCGAGCTTTCCGAGCCGTTGTCGGCTATGTTCAGCGTGGAGTTGTTGCGCACCAACGCGCCGTCTTCCACATTGACTGTGGCATTTCCGAATTGACCAATCGCGGTGAAGAACCCCGCGCCACCAATGGTCAACTCCGTGCCCGTGCCCCGGACATTCAACTCACCTGACGCGGTCGGTTGTTCCGCCATGGTCAGGCGATCGAACTGAGCGTGGGTACCTTCTGCCAGCAAGAAGCTGCCCGCACCACGTCCGCCCAACGTGACCGCACTTGCCTCCAGGGAGCTGCCGCTTCCGACCACCGAAACCTCGCCCACCCCGGCGGCCCCCTCTGGGACGTTCCCTCCGCCGACCACCAGGGACTGAAAGGAGCTGGAAGCGCCATCCATAACGGTCAAAATTCCCTGGCCCGCCCAGCCGATCGTGGCAGAACCGGTCTCCAAATGGCTGCCGGAATCTTGAACTTCAACGGTCCCCCGTTCATTCTCCTCGCCGACCAGGAGACCGGATGTAGAGAGCTGCCCGCCTTGATCCAGACGCAATCGGGGATCATCGGAGCCGATTGATGGCAATCCTGAGACCCACACGGTTTCAATCAATGCGGTTCCGTTGCGGAGTGTGAGACTGGAATCGGTTCCGTCCCAGCCTGTAATCCGCGCAAAATCCGCGGTCAGTCCACCTTGGATGGGGGCCGGTTGAGCAACGCCAGAACCCGCGGCCCCGCTGCCGAAATCAAATGTCCAGTTGCCGTGCTCCACCGAGAAGTCCCTGACCTCGGCAATCCCGCCGGCGATGGATGTCACCCCTGCCTGCCCAGGAAGTTGATAGTTGAAATTACCAAAGAAAAGGTAGTGAGGACTGCCGCCTGGATTCGACTCAGTCCCGGCATCGTAGAGGCCCAGATGAAAGGAATCATCAGGGCCGGGCACGATATTGTCCCACCAAAGATCAGCATCAAAAAAGGCACCAGTATTTGGGTATGAGTCCGCTGGCTGCTGATATCCGGTAAAGAGAAGCACTTCTTCTGATTGAGCCGTACTGCCCGCCATGCCCAGCGCGCACACTGACAGCAACTTTAGTTTCCAAAGGTGATCGATGGAGCTTCTCAATATCTGGCGCCGCCGGAGTTTTCCCTTGTCAATTACTTGTTTCATGATCGATACGACTTTGGTTAGGTTTGTGTTGGGTTGAATTAGGTCACTGTTTTCGCATCCCCCTTTCACGGAAGCCACATTGGTGGCTGGGTAAATTTCAGGTAGCTCCCAGGTCGCCCAGCCCGGTCGGGTTCCAGTAAAATTCCCTGGCTTGCTTGCGGTTTCCGCACTCTAGTTTGCGATAGAGGTTGCGGACATGGGTTTCCACGGTTTGCGGACTGATCTTCAACCGGCTCGCGATTTCCTTGTTGGATTTGCCGTGGGCCAGATGCTCCCAGATTTCGCGCTCCCTGGCGGTGAGTTCGTGCTCGCGACGGGTAGCGGCCGGCCGCCGGCCCACGGCTTGCGCCAGCAGGAGGCTCAAATCCGGGGAAAAATAGGCGCCACCATGGCCGGTCGCCAGCAACGCGAGACTCAGGTCATAGGCGGTCGATCCCTTGAGGACGACGCTGCGGATGCCCAGTGCGAGCAATCCTTGCAGACAGCTCAACGTGGCCCGCTCGCAAAACACGATCACTTCGGCGGCTGGAAGGCGGCGAAGCAATTCCCGGAGGCGGGTGAGGGTGGGACGGTCAAGTTTGCGGATGCTGGCGATGGCCGCATGGAACTTCCCGGCGGTGTGCTTCTGCGA
>CAYXDZ010000009.1:20043-22110 GCA_964463815.1 uncultured Verrucomicrobiota bacterium
TGGCCCAATCACAGTCCACCACACTGCGGAACTGGCCCAATTGATCAATGACGATGGCCGTGCTCTCGCGCAGATCAGGGTCATCTTCAATCAGGAGCAACCGGCGCATCACGCATGACGCCGGGCTGAACTCCGGCGAGCTGGTTGATCCGAGTATGACGAGAGAGCGGCTGGAGCGGATGCGCCCCAGCCGCCATCCTCCACTGCGTAGGAACCGGCAATGACGATATCCCACCGGGCTTCTCCGGCGAGGAGCGGCCCTTTGCTGTCTTTGCTGGTTGAGACAGGCTTCATCGTTTGCCGCCGTCCACAAGGAACGAGCGGAACGAGATTAACCGGAACACCGCTGGTATGAGGCAGTTCAAAAAGTACTTAAAAAGTACGTATCGCCAGGGTCCGCACCCGGATGAAAGCTTAACAACCGGCCCGATGGGGTTTGGTGTCCGGAAACGGGCGGGCTTGGCAACTTCCGGGTCTCCCGCCACTCTCCGCGCATGTCATCCCGCCCCCGTCATTTTGGTTCCGACAATTACGCCGGCATCTGCGCCGAAGCCTGGCAGGCGCTGGAGCAGGCCAATCGCGATCATTGCCCCGGCTACGGCGATGACGAGTGGACGGCCCGCGCCGCCGACTTGATCCGCGAGACCTTCGAGACCGATTGTGAGGTGTTTTTCGTCTTTAACGGCACCGCCGCCAATTCGCTCTCGCTCGCCTCGATGTGCCAGTCGTATCACAGCATTCTCTGCCACGAGACGGCGCACGTGGAGACGGACGAATGCGGTGCCCCCGAGTTCTTCTCGAATGGCACCAAGGTGCTGCTCGTTCCCGGCGCCCATGGGAAGCTCACGCCCGACGGCATCGAGGCGATGGTGAAGAAGCGGTCGGACGTCCATTACCCGAAGCCGCGCGCGGTGAGCATCACGCAGGCAACCGAACTGGGAACCGTCTATTCGCCGGACGAACTCAAGGCCATCTGGTCGCGCTGCCGTGGACTCGGCCTGCGGATGCACATGGACGGCGCGCGCTTTGCCAACGCCGTGGCGTCGCTCGGCGTGAAGCCGAAGGAAGTCACCTGGCAGGCCGGCGTGGACATCCTCTCCTTCGGCGGCACGAAGAACGGCACGCACGTCGGCGATGCGGTCGTGTTCTTCAATCGCGACCTGGCGAAGGAGTTCGACTACCGCTGCAAACAGGCCGGCCAGCTCGCCTCGAAGATGCGGTTCATGTCCGCGCCGTGGGTGGGGATGCTGAAGGACGGTGTCTGGCTCAAGAACGCAGCGCACGCAAACGCGATGGCGCAGTCGCTGCACTATGAACTCGTGAAGCTGCCCGAGGTGAAGATCCTTTTCCCGCGCCAGGCCAACGCGGTGTTTGCCGAACTGCCGCCCGCCGTGATCCGCGCGATGTGGCAGCGGGGCTGGAAGTTCTACACGTTCATCGGCCAGGGCGGCTGCCGGCTCATGTGCGCGTGGGACACGCGGCCGGAGGACGTCCGCGATTTTGTGGCTGACTTGAAGCAGGCGCTCCAGGACACTCCGCCCAATGCGCCGGTCCCGGCAGGAGATCACCGGGCGATGAAATGACTGAAAGGAATTGTATGCTGAAGAAGATACTCATGTGGGGGACGTGGCTGTTTGTACCGCTCGTCGCGGTCGATGCACAACCTTTCACGGTGCTTTCGCAATTCTCTACGGCACAGGCGAACGCGTCGCTTTATGACACAAATGGGACGCTGTTGGTGGGACGTGCGGCGAGCGATGTTTCCTACACCAGTGGTGATCGCTCAGCCACGGCGACGGCCGCTCCAAGTACTGGGGGCGTAACTCAGACGGCTACCGTGGACTTGGTTCGAGAGGATTCGTTGGACGAAACCAACACGCAGTTGCGATTCACCGGCAACCTTGCCGCCATGTTCAGTCATGACACAGGTGCTTCGATTGAATCAGGTTCGACGCAGGTTGACCTTCGATTGGATTTCAACATGCGATTCCAGCTGGAGCATCATCTCAAACTGGTTCCTCGACGTTTGTCGTGGGTAAAGTGTTCTGAAGCGGTTTAAGCTGTCGG
>CAYXDZ010000010.1:0-13495 GCA_964463815.1 uncultured Verrucomicrobiota bacterium
GGTTGGAGGCCATTCACGAAGCGCAACTACTGACGTATCTACAGTTGAGCCGTCTCAAGGTTGGCTTGCTCATCAATTTCAACGTGTCCCTGCTCAAGCAAGGCATTGTCCGTAGAGTTCTTTAGCAGTGCTCAGCGTCCTCCGTGCCTCCGTGGTAAAATAGTATGAACCCTCAAGAACGCCGTTTCGTTCAGATCGCGGATGCCGCCCGCGAAACCAATCCTTGGACCAACAACGAGTGGCTCTGCCGGCCGGATGTCGTCGCCGCCGAGAAACTGCTGCTCGTGCGGGCGAACATGGCGCCTGGCTGGTGTCATCCGTTCCATTACCATCCGCACCGCGAGGAGATCATTCATGTCGTGTATGGCCGCGCCGAGCAGTGGGTCGGCGACGAATACCGTATCCTCGGTCCCGGCGAGATCGCCCACATTCCGCCGGGAACGATTCACGGGACGTTCAATCCCTTCGCTGAGCCGCTGGTGTTCCTCGCCATCCTTTCGCCCGCCGTCTTGCCCGATAAGCTCGCCAGAGATCCCGACCCGCACGATGTTGGCGCGCAGGAACCTTGGGCTTCGTTGCGCAAACAGCGCGGCTTGAAGCCCTGCATCTGGGGCGAGAACCAAACCGCCTGAGCACCGTACGATTTAACCGCTTGAAGAATTTTCTCACCACGCCAGTCTGCCTGTAAGCCCTGTTCACGATATGAAAGCCATTCGTTTCCTCACTCTCTTCCTGTTCGCTGCCTCGCTGCTGGCAACGCACGCCGCCGAACCGCTCCGGGTGTTCGTTCGCGGCGGCGCCAAAACCCACGGGCCGGCCGACAACCGCATCCATGATCACCCGCGATTCCTGGGCGACGCGACCCGGTTGCTCGGCGACCGCGGGGTGACGGTCAATGGCGGGATGGAATTCCCGTCCGCCGATCAACTTGCGCAGACCGACGTCCTTGTGATCTATGCCGCCGACGGCATGAAGATCGAGGGGGAACAGCGCGCTTACTTTGAAAAATTTCTCCAGCGCGGCGGCGGCGTGGTGGTCATCCACGACGGCGTCGTCAGTGGCCAGGGCTCGGATAATCCGGACTGGACGAAAAAGATCATTGGCGGCGCGTGGCGTTGGGACCGCCCCGAGGGCCAGCGGACAAAATGGTACGAGGGCGAAGTGGGCATCTACTTCGTGAATCCGGAGCATCCCGTCGTGAAGGGTATGTCGAATTTCGACTGGAAGGACGAAATCTACTACGACCTCGACATGGCGGACGACGTGACCGTGCTGGCCACCTCGTTTCACAGCGTGTTCATCATCGCGCCGCAAGTCTGGACCTACGAGAAGACGCTGGCCGGCGGCAGTGCGCCGTACCGGGCGTTCGTCAGCCTGCCGGGTCACGAATATGATTCCTTCGAGGCCCCGCATTACCGGGCGTTGCTGCTCCGCGGCATCGCCTGGGCGGGCAAGCGCGCCAACGTGGACGAGTTCTGCGACGAGGTCGAACTGGGCTCGCTGAAGTATCCCGCCGGCGGTCCGATTGCACCGGAGAAAGCGGCGGAGAAGCTGCATGTGCATCCCGAGTTCGAGATCAACCTCGTCACCTCCGAGCCGCTCGTCGAAAAGATCATGTCCATCGAATGGGCGCCGGACGGCCGGATGTGGGTGGTCGAGACGCCCGAGTATCCCGGCGGCCGCACGATCAACAAGAACGATGAAATGGTCGCGCTCTGGTCGCATCGCGAACCCGAAAAGGTGCCCTCCGGTGACCGCGAGGATCGTCCCGCCAAGGACCGCATTTCGTGGCTCGAAGACACGAACGGCGATGGGCTGATGGACAAGAAACACATCTTCGCCGATTACCAGCACGGCGTGCCCGGCGGCCTCGAACTTGTGACCTCCCTGGTGCTTTACAAGGACGGCGTGATCGTGACGCAGGCACCCGACATCCTCTGGCTCCGCGATACGAACGGCGACGGCGTGTGTGACAAGGTTGAGAAGCTCTACACCGGATTCGGCACGTTCGACACGCACGCGGTGATCAACAACGCCCGCTGGGGTCTGGACGGCTGGGTCTATTGCGCGGTCGGCTACAGCGCGGGCACGCCAAAGTCGGCGGTAACCAACGAGGACTTCGGGCGCATCACCGCGGGCATCCTGCGGTTCAAGCCGGACGGCTCGAAGCTCGAGCAGGTTGTTTCCGGTTCGTGCAACACCTGGGGCTTCGACTTCGGCCCCGATGGCGAAATGTTCTACACGACCGCCACCTGCGGGGAGCATTTCCTGCACGTCGTCATGCCGGACAACGTGCTCGCGCGCGGCAATGTCGGGCGCGTGCGCGGCTCGCACGTCGCGCCGGATCACCAGCAGATCAACCCGCTCGTGAAGCATACGCGTCCGGCGTACGTGCAGATCGACTGGGTGGGCGGCTTCACGGCGTCGGCCGGTTCCGCGATCTACAACGGCGGCGCGTGGCCCGAGAAGTGGAATGGCTCGCACCTCAATTCTGAAACCACGATGAGCCTCGTGCATCACGAGTTTCTCAAGCCCAACGGCGTCAGCTACCTCGCCTACAAGGAACCCGGCCGCGAAGACACCGAGTTCATCGCCGGCACCGACTTGTGGTTCCGCCCGATTCACACGCGCATCGGACCCGATGGCGCGCTTTACATCGTTGATTTCTACAACCAGGCCGCGATCCACAACGACACGCGTGGACCGAAGCATGGCGCCCGCAACGCCGCCACCCGACCGGACCGCGATCATCACTTCACCCGCGTCTGGCGCGTGCAGCACAAGCAGGCGAAGGCCATCGCCAAAGCGTCATTCGATACGAAGAAGCCGGCGACACTCGTGACGGCGCTTTCCAGCGCGAACGGCTGGACCCGTGACACCGCCGCGCGGTTGCTGCGCGAGAACGGCGTGGGCGGTTCGTTCGGCGACCTGCGCAACCTTGCGCTCAACACCTCGGCCAACGGCCCGACCCGCATCAGTGCGCTCTACACGCTGGCGGCGCTCGGCTCGCTCGATGGCGAAGACCTGCTCACTGCCGCCGGTGATCGTGATCCGGTCGTCCGCAAGAACGCCTTGCGCATCGCCGCCGCCCAGGACAACCGCGGTTACCTGCCCGAGCCGGCGAACGTCCGCAACGCGCTCAACGACGCCGATCTGCGGGCCCGGCTCTGGGCGTTGATCGCCCTGCAATCCACCGATCACTCGGCCGAGACCGCCCGGGAAATTGTCGCCGCCTGGCCGAAGCTCAGCGATCCACACTCGCAGTCCGCCGCGATTGGCGTGACGGCGGCTGATCCGCACCTGTTTGTCGAGGCCGCGTTCAAGGCTTCCGATCCGATGGTCGCCGACTTCGTGAATCACACCATCCGCACAATGGCGCTCAAGGGCGATGCCGGCGCGGCGGCCCGCATGATCGTCCTGCTCGCGCGCCAACCCGCGTCCGCCGACGGCTTGAAACAGGTGGCCGTCGAGGCGTTGGCGGCGAATCTCCGGCCCGAAGTCGTGCCCGCCTGGAACAACGAGCTGGCGACGGCTTTGAAGTCCTTGTTGACCTCGGCCCGCCCGGGCTTGCCCGGCGCGGTGCTGCCGCTGGTCGCGCGCTGGGATAAACAGGCCGCGCTCACGACCGACCTCAAACCCGTCATCACCCGGCTCGAAGCCCAACTCGCCGACGCCGCGACGCCGGAGGCGCAGCGCGCGCAAGTCGCGGTCAACCTCCTCGGTGTGCGCCAGCTCGATGCCTCCATCGTGCCGGCGGTCGCGAGGCTCCTGGGCGGTGCCAGCGGCAACGATGTGCAGCGTCGCGTCATCGACGCGCTCGCCGCGACCGGTGATTCGGCCGCAGGCGCGGAGTTGTTGGCCGCCTACAACCGCGTCCCCGCCGAACTGCGCGAGAACGTTTTCGGCAGTGTGGTGCGCCGGGCGGACTGGTCGCAGACCTTGTTGGCGGCGCTGGCCGACCGGAAGATCGACCTCCTCACGCTCGGGCCGGCGAACCAGCATCGGTTGCGGAATCACTCCGACCTCACCGTGGCACGCAAGGCCAACGAGGTCATCGACGCGCTCAAGGGCCCCGAGCAGAAGCAGAAGGACGCCCTGGTCGCGCAGTTCCTGCCCGAGGTCATGAAGGCGGGCAATCCCGTGAAAGGCCGCGAACACTTCATCATGAATTGCGCACCGTGTCACAAGTACAAGGACGTGGGCGCGGACTTCGGCCCGAACATCACCGGCATGGGCGCGCACGGCCCTGGTGAACTGCTCATTCAGATCATCGATCCCAACCGGTTGGTCGAGCCGAACTTCGTCGCCGTGAGCATCGAGACCAAGGACGACAACGTCTATGACGGAATCGTGCTGCGCGAGAACAACGCCGCCGTGATTCTCCGCAACCAGACCGCCGAGTACGAGATCGCGAAGGACACCATCACCCGCCGCGCCTCGACCGGCCGGTCGTTGATGCCCGAGGGCTTCGAGGCGCTCGGGGCCGAGGGCCTGCGCGATCTGATCGCCTTCATCTCCGAGGACGAGCGGCGCTTCCGCATCCTCGACCTGACGCCCGTGTTCAACGGCAACTCCAACGAAGGCATTTACGCCAACAAGGAGTCGCGGGGCGAGACGGTCCGCCTGCGCACGTTTGGCGCGATCAAGTTCGGCGACATTCCGTTCGATGTCATCAGCCCGCAGAAGAGCGTCAGCGGCCAGAATCTGCTCACACTGAAAGGCCGGCTCGGCATGGCTCCGCAGTATCCGCAGAAGGTCGAGGTGAAGGTGGGCTTCACCGCCAACCGCCTGCACGTGCTGGGCGGCGTCGGCGGCTGGGCCTATCCATGGGAGGCCGCGAACCAGAAGGACAAGCCGGTCGTGAAGGCCGTCGTGCGCTACGCGGACGGCGACAGCGAGGAACTCGTGTTCAAGAACGGCGTCGAGTTCGCGGATTACATCGGCAGCGGCGACAACTTCAACGTGCCCGGTTCCGAGCCGGTGCCCGACCTCGTGCGCAGCGGTCAGGTCCGCTATTTCAGCAAGGACCTGAAGAAGTCCGGGCAGATCACGACCATCGAGTTGGAGAGTTTCAACAACGAGATCGCGCCGACGTTCGTCGCGCTCACCGTCGAGCAGGCGGAAGGGCCGGCGCGCCGGACCGCCCAGGTCACTGTTCCGGCGGCCGCCGCGCCCGCCGGACCCAAGCGCGTGAACGAATGGGGCTCAGGCGTGAAGGCGCTGCTGATCGGCGGCGGGGCGTCGCACGATTACGAGAAGTGGTTCAACGAGTACGACACCAAGGTGCTGAACGATTCCGGCCGCTACACTGCGCGCTACTATGAACCGCAGGAACTCACCGTCGGGATCGTGCAATCCGCCGATGTGCTGATGATCAGCGCGAACAAGGCGTTTCCCGACCCGGCCGTGCGCGCGGCGATCTTCGCCCACGTCGAGGCCGGCAAGGGCCTGGTGCTCCTGCATCCCGGCGTCTGGTACAACTGGCGCGACTGGCCGGAGTTCAACCGCCAGCTCGCCGGCGGCGGTTCGCGCGGCCACGACCGGCTCGGAGATTTCGAGGTGAAAATCATCCAGCCGAATCACGAAATCGTGCAGGGCGTGCCGGCGACCTTTTCCATCATCGACGAACTTTACTGGTTCGAGGCGGATGCTCAAGGCACGCCGACCGAGTCGCTGGCCGAAGCGCACTCGCAACAGAAGATGCGCGCCTACCAGCAGGTGTTCGTGGTGAAGCATCCGAAGGCGCGCATCGCGGCCATCACCCTCGGCCACGACGGCCGGGCGCACGAGCACCCGGCGTTTCAGAAGCTCATGCTCAACGCGCTCGACTGGGTGCGGGCCGGCAAGCCCTGATGCGGCCGGCAGTTTGCGCAAGAGCGGGAACCACCGCCTCCCGGCCGTTGATGCCCCGGCCTTTGCTTGAGCGGTGGTTTGGGAAGCCGCGAAAGGAATGTGCCGGGGCACGAGGAGGTGGCTTGTGTCTCACCGGCAGCTTGCTCAACCCGCCGGGCTTCAGCCTGCTCATCTCATCTGGTTAGGCCACGGTTGGGGTTCGTTGGGCATACCAAGCATGGATGAGACAGGTCTGGAGAAAAAAACGGGCGTCGCAAAACCGCCCGAGGCGATGAGGGAACCGACCTGCTCCAACGGCAGCACGGCCACGTCCCGCGGGTACCAGATGGCCGTGGCGGTTGGGCGAAGGGAGAGCGAGCTTTCGCCCGCTCTCCCGCTGTTCACTCAGTCAGGAATAATTTCCACTCGGCGACCCCGTGGGCATTGCGGAGGTGCGCGGTCACCGGCAGTTCCTTTGGTGCGCGCGGGACATTGAGCAACTTGAGGCCGGCCTCGTGCGGGAGGCGGTCGGCTTTGCGCTGGTTCACGTCCTTCGCGGACCAGACGAGGTTTTCCCACGAATCCGCGCCGCCGCGCGAGCGAGGCACGACGTGGTCGAGGCTGCCTTCGTCCGGGTGCAGCAACTTGCCAGTGTACTGGCAGCGGTTGCCGTCGCGCTCACGGATGTTCTTCGCGCTGAGCTTCGGGCGCTTCTTCGGCACGCGCGCGTAGTTTACCGCCACGATGACGGTCGGCACGCGGATCGCGCCGCGCGCGGTGCGGACAAACGCGTCGTGGTTGCGAACTGGCAGCGTGATCCACTCGTCCCACTTCACCGGGCGAATGTGTTCATCGCCCTCGATGTCGAGCGCGGTCGCGACGTTCGATGCCATCTGGCAGAACGCGTCCTGCGGCGTACGAATGTTAATCGCCTGCCAGTTGCGGTTCAGTACCAGCACAATCGCCTTGTTCAGTATGTCGCTCATAAGAGCCCGTGTATGCGGCCACACGTTGCGCGCGATGAGGTGTTTGTTCTTTATTGGTGCTTGCGCACGGCCACAGAAAATTGGCTGCCTCGCCTGGCTTCGCTCCAGGTCCTCCGGTGTCAGAGACCGGCGCACTCCTGATGATGCAAGGAGGCAATGGTCGCCCGAGAAGGTTCTGCCCCCTCGATTTCTGGGTGTAGGCCAGACGTGATTCTATTTCACCACCGGGCGGAAATTGGCTGCCTCGCTTGGCTTCGCACCAAGACCAATGGGGTCAAAGCCCGACATGCTGCTGTTACACCACGAGGCAAGGAATTGGTGGAGCCGGAGGTAGTTGCAACCTCACCCTGTCGGATTAAAAGTCCGGTGCCGGTCTGCTGTGGCTTCGACTCCTTGAATTGGTGCTCGCGGCAGGACTTGCACCCGCACTGGCGACGTTCTCGACGTCGTGCCTCTGCATTGGGCTACGCGAGCGAAGTGGTCGCAGTCTCCGGTGCTGCCCCGGACCCAGCGGGCTTATGAAACCCACTTGAGCACTGGCTCGACTGCGTAATTGGAGCCCCCACCCGGAATTGCACCGGGCTGATTCGCTTACCGAGCGAACGCATCGCTGAAAATGCTTTGAGGGCCTCAACTGGCGTCCCTGACCGGCGTCGCTCCGGTGATCTCCTGCATGAGAGGC
Organism: uncultured Verrucomicrobiota bacterium; assembly: GCA_964463815.1. Lineage (GTDB taxonomy): Bacteria > Verrucomicrobiota > Verrucomicrobiia > Limisphaerales > RI-55 > RI-55. The sequence continues at coordinate 7,501 of CAYXDZ010000010.1, forward strand.
AGGCGTGTTGGCTGGACTCCACCACAGGGACGGAAATGGAGCGGGTGAACGGAGTCGCACCGTCGTCTCGGCCTTGGCACGGCCGCATTCTGCTGTTGAACCACACCCGCAAAAATGGTGTCGCCAGCCGGGCTTTCACCAGCAACCTGACGCTTGGGACGCGCCCGCTCCATGCTTTGAGCCATGGGGACGAAGAATCAAACTCCTGGCCGGTCTCTTCCACCGGCTCGCACCCGGCGCTTTCTGGAAGCGCCGGGCCGCTCGAGCTGCTTCGCGTTCAGGAGTTCGAAATGGTACGCGCGTCCGGTAACGCTCCGGAACCCGGCACTGATCTAGTGCGATGCGGGGTATAAGGCCGCCGGCTCTCTTTGAGCTACGCGCGCATTGGTGGCCGCCTGCAAAGGCCGGCGGAAAGCCGTGGACTCGCACCACACTCCCCGTTTGGGGAGCCCACTGTTTAGCAAACAGGTCCGGCTCGCTCGTCCGGTTGACTTTCCAAATTGGTCGGCGTGGGGAGACTTGCACTCCCAAGGCTGTTCGATCTTGAGTCGAACCGGTCTGCTATTCCCGGTGAACCACACGCCGGCTTGCCGAGCCGAAGCTCGGCGAGCGAAGGTTGGTCGGCGACCCGGGACTTGCACCCGGAAGGCTCGGCGATTTTAAGTCGCCGGGGTCTGCTGTTCCCGCTGAAGCCAGTCGCCGTGAAATGGTGCCGCGTGAGGGAGTTCCACCCCCAACCTCTCCGTTCTGAGCGGAGCGCCTCTGGTAGTTGGGCTAACGCGGCAGTAGTTGGTGCATCCGGCAGGACTCCCACCTGCAAACTCTCCGTTCGAAGCGGAGGATGATCATAATTTCACCACGGATGCGGAAATGGAGCCGATGGAGAGAGCACTTGCGTGCGGTCAATGCGCTTCGCGCGAAGCGCTGTGGCCGTGCGCAAGCACCTGTCGATGCTAAGCCACATCGGCGAAATGGTGGGTCGCCACGGTGCTGCCCCGTGCTCTGCGGTTTAAGAGACCGCTGCATCGCTGCAATGCTTGCAACCCGAACGCGACGCGAAAGTGGAGTTGAACCACCGCAACCAGGCCTGTGAAGTCCTGGCTGACACCGGTATTCGCGTCGCGAGAAATGGACGAGGTGTTGGCACACGGCCACCAGGGTGGCGCGCCCGATGGGAATCGAACCCACGTCTCCCGAACTTCTTCGGGTGTTCTATCGCAGTTGAACTACGGGACTGTCCGCGAAGCCCGCGCTTACGCACAATCTTCGTGGATGCGGTTCTGAGTCGAGCGCAGCGAATGGCGCTGCTTCGGCAAATAGCGACGGCCAATAGGGTGTATCTCTCAACACCTATGCTCTAAGAAATGGAATCCCGTGCTGGAATCGCACCAGCCTCTGCGGTTTTGCAAACCGCCGCCTGAACTGATCGGCCAACGGGATAGAAATTAAAATTGCAGGCGGAAGCTGTCGCCTCCGCGTGCTGGTAACCCCGGCCTCCTCGAATGGGAAACCATTCGCTGAAGTCCTAGACTCTCCTCCCTTTGAACTCAATCGGAGTTCGTCCTGATTCTGGTTCGCACCGTGGTTCCCCGACGGGCTCGGGCGACTTCCCGAGCGCGTTGGCCAGGAACTGGTCCAACCGCTCGTTGTCCACCAGGCCGAACTGCCGCAGCACGGGCACGCCGAGGAGCCGGCCGGCCAGTTCCTTGACGGGCAGAAACTCGTTTATCAGTTCGAGCACCCGCTGGTAGTCGCCTTCTTCGGGATCGGTTTCGGTATATGAATCGCAGTACTTGGGTGCGTCATGCTTCCAGGCGTCAGCCTCATCCGCTTCATCGTCCTCGGACAGGTTCGCGCGCCGAAAGTAAACCCTTGCGTCGTCGCGAATGATCCGGCGGTCACCCAGCAGCCAGACCAGGACCGAGCCGCCTTGCAGGCTGGAGCGCGCGTTGGTGATCACCTGCGTCGCGGGTGATCGCGCCCGCACGACGGACCGGATCAGCAGGGCGGCATCAGCCGGAATCTCCCCGACGCCCATCAGGTCGATCTGGAGCAGGCGCGGCGCGCGGGCGAGCACGGCCTCCAGCTTGGCGATGCGCTTGATGTAGTAGTGGTTGCCGTAGGACAGCACCTTGAGCAGGAACTGGCGCGGCTGGGCGGGGGATTCAGTTTTCATGGAAAGTTTCCGTGCGTGGTTTGGGTTGTTTGGGGCCGGCCGCGGGCAAACCGGAGCAGGCGGAAGCGACTGCCTCCGCCCGCCCAGCCTGTCTCCTGGCGTCCTGGCATGGTTCGCTGTGCGCGAACCAAGACCGCATGATGGCCGTAACGCGGGCGACCTCGTTTCGGTCCATCGAAATTGGGGTGACCAACCGGATTCGCACCGGCACGACCGCCGTCACAGGGCGGGATGCTGCGGTTACATCATGATCACCATGAATTGGAGCCTCTGGTCGGACTTGCACCGACGAATACGAGTTTACAGAACCCGTCCTGTGGCTGCTGAGGCACCGAGGCAAAATGGCGTCCACGGCAGGACTCGCACCTGCGACCTCCACCTTCGCACGGTGGCGCTCTGATCTGACTGAGCTACGCGGACAACTTGCGTTGAGCCAACATTTGGCATCCGTGATCGGACTTGCACCGACTCCGCTTCCCCAGCCCTGCAACATGGATGCCCGAAGGTGGGATATTCGCTGTCGCGAACTTGCAGTGGCCCGACTTGAAAGGCCGGCCGCGCGAGTGGTGGCCGTGTGCAAACACCTTTGCATTCACGGACTACTTGCGTAGGGCCAATAATATGGTCCCCGAGGTTGGTATTGCGCCAACGTCTCCTCGTCTACAGCGAGGCGCTAATCTGCCTCAGCTACTCGGGGGATGGCTCGCCGAGCCGAAACTTGGCGAGTAAAAACGGGTCGTCCCGGCAGGTAACGCTCCTGCGTCTTCCGGTTATCAACCGGGTGCTCTGCTCTTGAGCTACGGGACGAAAGAAGGAGTCGGGAGCCACCGAGGTGTCCCCCGACCGTATGGGATCAGTCCAGGAAGGCGACGTTGGCCATTGTGCGGCTCTCGCTTTCCGTGTTCATGAGCACCCGGTGCCAGCAGGCCAGCAGGATGGTCGCGTGGTCGCTGTGGCGGACGGTCCCGCGGGCATACACGCCGGGGTTGCGGCGCATCACGCGCCAGTCCCAGTGCGCCGCCTTGGGATTCGTCTTCAGCAGCGCGCGATACGCATCGTTGGTGATCCCGTTGGGATGCTTCGCGCAGACGCGCACGACTTCCCCGCCGGTGCGGAAGAGCTGTTCGACAAGATGCGGCTTGCCCGCACCGCGACGCAACGGCTCATTACGCAGGACGAGCTTCTCATCCACGACCAATGAAGGCTCGGGGACAAAGAACCATTCGCCCTGGCGGCGGAACGCGCGGTTCTTGCGTGCGTACCGTTTCCGCGAGGAAACGTCATGGCGGGCAATCGCTTCGCGCACGGGCTCCGGCTGCAGACGATCCATCGCCTGGCGGACACTCGATGCGCCTCCCGGCACGGCGGCGACGAACCATTCGCGTTCGTCATGACCGCACAGGAAACGGTCGAGCTTCGGCTCGTCCTCCGTCTTGCGCACGAGCAACAGCAAATGGCGCTGCTTCGGCTCGACTTGCAGGACGGTGGTTTCGACCACGTCGGCAAGATGGGTTGGCAGGCGGAACTCGAAGAATTCACCGTGACGATCGCGCTGGATGTCCACGGCGTAATCCACCGGACTGAACCACTGACGCTCGCCCTGCCTCCAGCGGGAGGGGATTTCGCGCACCTTCAGGCGCGCGCCAATCTCGCGGAAGCGGGACTCAATCTGTTTGGCATTCATACTTGTTGATTGGTGGACCGGCACGCGTGGGACGGAACTTCAGGTTCCGCTTCGCGCCCGGTCGGATTCGGACAATTCGATTTGGTTTGTAGCTCCTGCGAAAGAGCAACTGGCTTTGGAGACGGATCACGGATCTCATGGGGGGTTCCTTTGGTTGAGGGTTGAAAACTGGCGGAAGGCGTCGGTAATGCTCCGACCTCGGCTCGCGCCGATCCTGTTTTCAAGACAGGTGCAGCCAGCTTGTATCTGCCTGCCTTCCAGAAAATGGCTGCCAGACTTGGACTCGCACCAACACAAGCGGCTTAACCGGCCGCCGTGCTACTTTGACACCACCTGGCAATGTATGGCGCTGCCGGCAGGAGTTCCACCTGCGTCGCTCCGCTTGGAAGACGGATGTCTGATGTGCTCGGCCACGGCAGCGTGATGAAAATGGTCAGCGCGGCAGGAGTTGCACCTGCGATCCCCCGGTCCCAAGCCGGGTGCGTTGGCTGCTACGCTACGCGCTGTTCAACCCGACACCTTTGACATCGGGTTGGGTGGGATACGGAACCGGCAACCTTGGCAACCGGCTCCGTGGTAAGTTCATAAAGTGGCGGACCCGAAGGGAGTTGCACCCTCAACCCTCCCGCAGACAACGGGGCGCTCTGCTGGTTGAGCTACGAGTCCAAATGGTGGGAAGCGCTGGACCACGGTTCGCGACAGCGAACAGCAACACTTGGGGAAACTAACTTGTGGCGGAACTGGGAGTTCAAACGCTCCAGTTCGTCACTTCCGACTTTGTTTTGTGACACCTGATTTACAGTCGGGCAGCCGGATCACTTCCCTGGAAAACTGGTGGCGGGAGTGGGAGTCACACCCACCTGAAGAAGTTTATGAGGCTTCTCTCTGTACTTTGGTCGAGTTTCCCGCAGTTCGAAATTGGCCTGCCGAGCCGGAGCCGGGCTGGATGGTCCGGCCCGCCTTCGTCCTCCGGACTACGGCGCGGCAGCCTCGCCTCCTCTGCGTGACGGCGAAGGCTGGTGGAGTCGGTGGGTAACGCTCCCACATCAACCTGCTTGCAAAGCAGGTGCATTACTTGTCTGCCACGACCCCAAATGAAAATGGCAGGCTGCCTCCGTGCCGCCCGGAGTGAGCTGAGTTTTGGAGACTCGGCCGCGTGCTGACGCGCAGCCTGCAATGAACTTAAAAGGGCCGGAAGCTTCACGCTCCCGGCCCATGCCATTTCAACAAAGAACAAACACCTCTTGGTGATCTACTCGATCCCAACCCGCGGTTTCACGGCGGCTGTTTCGGTGTTTGGGGGCACACCTCCTCCGAAGCCCTTGGAATGTAAATTCTGGCTGAACACATTGGGCGCGCTTCGTTGCGACCGCCGGGCATAACCCGGTAGTGGAGAACCTCGGCTCTCCCGCGCCCGCTTTAATGTTGTGGCGGTTGACATCATTGAGATGTCGCCTTCGTTTCGTTCACAGATTGTTCACCTTTCGTTAATGCGGTTCACTACTGTCATTCAGGAAAACAAAAAACCCTGCTTACTTCGCGGTAAGCAGGGTTGGGAAAAATCCTATGGTTCTTCTGTTACCTGCCTACCTCCGGGGTATCCAAATTCGTTTCGAGGGCTTGCCCACCATACGACTTGGATAGACCAGGGCTGAACACGCAACCCTGGCTTGACCGGCTATGACGTGTCGCTTGCGCGACCGACATTGTCGGCCAAATCATTGTTGATATGTTCATGCAGTTTCTCATCGAACGTGGAAGACGGATATAAGCTTGCCGAAGTTACGTCAAATCTTTTTTCGACTATCTGGTCAATGATCAACGGAATGAAGCTATACTCAAAAGCCAAGCCCGAGACGGTAGCCCGTCTCTACTGCATACCCGGCGAGTGATCACTCCTCGCGCTGCAACAAGGCGCACATTGGTCACGGCGAGCTTGTCGAATTGCGTGGCTTGCCTGCGCGGAGCACCCGCAGCGAAAAGCCGCGTCCGTTCTCGAAGGGCTCGACGCGGGCCTCCACTTCGAGCACGGGATAACGGACGGTCGCCAGACCGTAACTGCGATAGGTGTCGGCGAAGAGTTCCGTTTCCACGATCCCGGTGTAATCGGCCAGGCTCAGGAACTTCATCGGTTC
>CAYXDZ010000010.1:13595-21122 GCA_964463815.1 uncultured Verrucomicrobiota bacterium
GTTCCGTTTCCACGATCCCGGTGTAATCGGCCAGGCTCAGGAACTTCATCGGTTCGCCCGTGACCTGGTGATGCGTGCGCTGCTCAACGACGAGGCCACAAGCCGTGACCGTTTCGCCGACGTAGTTACCCAGCCGGTTCACCGGGCAGTAGGTGTCCCACGCGACATCCGGGAACAGCTCCAGCGGATGCCCGCTCACTGCGAACCCGAACAGCTCCGTCTCGGCCTGCAAGCGTTCCAGTCGGGTCGGCTCGTTGAGCGGCAACCCCGGCAACTGCTCCAGACCCGGTGGCGGGATCAGCCAGCCCTGGCCCGGCGCATTGGTTGCCCCATAGGTTTTGACGAGCTGCTGCGCCCGCCAGAACTGGCGCGTCCTCGTTTCGCCGAACTCATCGAACGCCCCCACGCGGATCATCGCCTCCAGTTCTTCGCCCGTGGGACCAACGCGCCGGAAGAAGTCCGCCAACGAACTGAACGGACCCTGCGCGTGCGCGGCGAGCAAGCGGTCAATGGTGCGTTGCGTCAGCCCCTTCACTCGGGTCACTGGAACGCGGATGGCAGGTAAGGAAGAAGGGTGAAGGGAGAAGTGAGAAGGAGGATCAACGGCTGCGCCGGAAGGCACTTCTGCCTTCATCCTTCTGCCTTCTGGCTTCGGCACAAACGCCGGTCCCGGTTCGTTCACGGATGGTGGCAGCAGCTTCAGGCCGAGCCGGTGGCATTCAAGGACATAGACCAGCGGATGATAAAACCCTTTTCCGTTGGTCAGCACGCCCGCCATGAACTCGGCGGGGTGATACCGCTTGAGCCACGCCGCTTGATACGCCTCGACACCGTAGGCCGTGCTGTGCGCCTTGTTGAACGCATAGCCGCTGAACCCGGTGACCAGTTGCCAGACCTCGGCGATCTTGGCGTCGGCGTGGCCTCGTTGGCGGGCACTGATGAGAAACTCACCACCGATCTCGGCCACGACGGCGCGCTTCTGCTTCACCAGCGCCCGGCGCAACACGTCCGCCCGGCCCGGTGGCAGCCCGGCAAACGCCTCGCAGATTTGGAGGATGTGCTCCTCGTACACCACCAGCCCGAACGTGCTGCGCAGACACGCTTCCAGCGACGGATGCGGATAGGTCACCGGCTCCAGCCCCTGATAGCGCCGCGTGAACGACAGCTTCTTCGATTCATTGGCCGCACCGGGCCGGATGACGCTTACGATGGCCACCAGCCCGTCGATCTCCCGCACGTTGGTCATGCGGCAGAGACTGATCATCGCGGGGGACTCGATGTGATGCACCGCCCGCGCGCCGCCACTGGCGATCATTTCCCAGACGTGAGGGTCGGAGAAGTCAGAAGTCGGAAGACAGAAGTCAGGAGAAACACTGGCGGCTTCGCCGAAGCTGCCTTCTGCCTTCATCCTTCTTCCCTCGATACTTCTCACCGCGTCGCGCATGACCGCGAGGCCGCCTTGCGCGAGGATGTCGAGCTTCACCAACCCGATCAGCTCGACCGCGTCCATGTCGTAGTGCGTCGTGGGCAGACCCTTGTTCGAGACGAACGTCGGCGTCAGTTCGTGCATCGGCTGGCAGGACAACACCACCCCGCACGGGTGCATCTTCGGATGACGCGGCACGCCATCGAGGAACGCGGCCATCTCGATGGCCGTCTTGTACGGCTCCTGGTCGAACGGCAGCTCCCGCGTCTCCGGCCGGGCACGGAGCAGTTCGATCAGTTCCTGGCCGCCCTTGGGCGCGGGTTCATCGGGCACCCAGCCGCCGCCAAAGCCCCACGGGAAGTGCTCGGTGAACTTGCGCACGTCGCGTTCGGCCACGCCCAGCACCTTGGCCACCTCGGCAAACGCGCTGCGCGCCTGGAACGTCGAGAACCCGCCGACCACCGCGCACTGTGCCGGGCCGTACTTCGCGAACAGGAGCTGCACCACGTCGTCCTTGCGGTCGTGGGGGAAGTCCACGTCGATGTCGGGCAGTTTGTTCAGCGCCATCCGCTCGGGGTTCAGGAAGCGCTTGAAGTAGAGATCGAACCGGATCGGGCAGACCTCGGAGATGCCGAGGCAGTAGCACACCAGACTGTCGGCCGCGCTGCCGCGCGTGATCCAGCCGATGCCCTGGGCCTGGCACGCCTGCAACAAATCCCACACGACCAGGAAGTAGGCTTCGTAACCGACCGCCGCGATGATGCGCAGTTCCTCCTCCACCTGCGGCGCGAACCGGGCGGCGCGTTCCCCATAGCGGCGGTGCAGCCCTTCCATCACGAGCTGGCGCAGGAAGGCGTGCGCCGTGGAACCGTCGGGTGGTTGGAAGTCCGGGAACTGCGGCTTGCCGAACGGGAAAGTGAACTCGCAGCGTTCGGCGATCTCCACCGAATGCCGGACCCACTCGGGATGTTCGCGGCAGGCGGCGGCCAGTTCGGCGGGCGACCGGAAGTGCAGCTTCCCGTTGGAACGCTTCTCCGGATGACGCTCGCGCAGCAACGTCAACGTGCGGATGCTCTGCACGATGTCATACTTCACGCGATCACCGGGCGTGGCGTAATGGATCGCGGGCGCGGCCACGGCCGGGAAGTCGGCCGGCACCTCGCGCGCCGTGACGAGGCGGTAGAACGCACGGGGAAAGAGTCCGGCGAGAGCCGGGTCCGCACCGACGGCGATCAGGCCGCCCAGCAAATGCACGTGCTGCTGGAGGAAGGCGGAAGTCAGGGGCGCACGCTGCCGATCCGCGACACTGCCTTCATCCTTTGTCCTTCCACCCTCCGCCTTGGCCGACAGCAAGCGGCAGAGGTTGTGATACCCTTGCGCCGACTCCACGTAGAGCAGCAACGGCTGGCCACCGACCGTGAGTTGCGCGCCGAGGACGGGCTTGATCCCTGCCGCCTGGGCGGCCTGCACGAACTCGACCGCGCCATGCAGGTTGCCGGTGTCCGTCAACGCCACGGCGGGCAACTCGTGTTGTTTCGCCAGCCCGACGAGGGCGGTGGGCGAAAGGGTCGAGTCGAGGAACGAGTAGTGGCTGTGCGTTCGCAGGGGGACGTAATGCGTGATGCGTGAGGGCGTGAACCGGCGGTGGTAGTTGACCGGTTGCACCGGCCGGATGGGTGCGGTTGTCGGGGTGGCCAGGGCTTCACGCGGCGCTTCCCGCAACACGAAGTCATGGCCGCGCATCACGATCAGCGGCCCCCGTGTGCGCCGCAGTTCATCAATCACTCCGGCCAGCCGGGTTCGGGCTTGGTGACTTTGCGCCGGCGCCTCCAGCGCCAGTTCACTGCGGAACCGGCCGTCATACACGTTGGACAACTTGAGCGACACGAGACGCAGGCTCACGCGCCGTCGCCAGGCTGCGCGGAGCATCGTGCCCAACCGGCCATAAACCTCCGTCTCCAGGTCGGTCGGTTCGCGCAGACTCTCGCTCACCTGATCCTCGGCCATGTCGTTATACCGCACCCGCACGGTCAACGTCCGCACGCTGCGGTGCTCCGCGCGCACCTTGGCGAACAGTTGGTCCGCCATCCGGCGCAAGGTGGCCTCGACATACGCCTCGTCGGTGAGGTCGCGGCCAAAGGTTTCCTGCTGGCTGAAGGTCTTCTGCGGTTCCCGCGCGGGCACCAGCGGCCGGTCGTCGATGCCCCGCGCATATTGCCGGAGGGTGGCCGCCTGGTTGCCGAGCACGAGTTCCAGCATGTCGAGCGGGGTCGCCGCGAGCTGCGCGATGCGGACCAGTCCGGCGGCGTGCAACCGCTGGCTGGTCTTGGGGCCGATGCCCGGCAGCCACTTGACCGGGAGCGGATGCAGGAACGCGGCTTCGCCACCGGGCGGCACTTCCTGGAACGCGGCGGGCTTGGTGAGCTTGGAGGCGACGGCGCTGACGAGCTTGTTTGACCCGAGCCCTTCGCTGACGGTGATCTTGAGGCGTTGCCCGATGGCCTGGCGGATCGTGAGCGCGATCTCGACGGCGGGCCGCTTCCGGTTGGCGGTCAGCTCGAAGTAACCCTCGTCAATCGAGGTCTGCTCCACATCGGGCGTGAAGTCGTAGCAGTAGCCGAACATCCAGAGGGAGAACTGTTCGTACCGCTCGAAGTCGCCGGGCAGGACGATCAGCTTCGGGCAGAGCTTGCGCGCCCGGACGGTCGGCATGGGGGTGAACACACCGAACTTGCGGGCTTCATAGGAGGCCGACGCGATGATGCCGCGCTGCTCGCCGCCCACGGCCACGGGTTTGCCCCGCAGCCTCGTGTCGCCCGCCTGCTCGACGGCGGCGAAGAAGCAATCAGCATCAAGGTGAACAATCGTACGGGACAAGGGAGAGGTAAGAAGTGAGAGGGAAAAAGGAAGAAGTTGGTCACGCCGGACGGCGGGCGGTTTTGACAACGGCCGCGAAAATGGCGACCAGTTCGTTGGCTTCACGCAGTAGCGGTTGCATCCTGGCGGCTGGCAAGAATCCCTCCTCCGCCAGCAGTTCCAGCCAGTAGAGCGTCTCGTCGGCTTCCCGGAGACAGTCGCCCGTCTTGGCAATGAACTCGGCCTTGGAACGGGCACGCCGGGCTTCGCGATAGTTGGCCCCGATGGAAGTTCCCGAACGTAACACCTGCCGCCCGGGCACCTGGGCCGCCGTGGTCTTCGGCAGCGCGCCGAACAGGCGAATGACACGCCGGGCAAACTCTTTGGTGCGATCCTGCAAATCAACTTCTGCCTTCATACTTGTGCCTTCTTATTCGTTTGCGCGTCGGATCAATGTCCGCAGGACGCCCTGGATGACCAGTTCCTCGGACGGGATGAGGTCCGGATACTTCGGGTTCTCGGCTTTCAGGAACGGTTTGCGGTTCTTGACCACGAACGTCTTGAGCGTGCTCTTGCGGTCGATCAACGCGGCCACGATCTGGCCGTGACGCGGCTCGGGGCCGTGCTCGAACACCGCGATGTCGCCGTCGCAGATGTGCCGCCCGATCATCGAGTCGCCGGTGACCCGGAGGGCGAACGTGTTGCGGGTAGGGGTGAAGCCGAGCGTGGTGACATCGACGGACACGCAGCCCTCGGCGTCCTGCTCGCGATCCGCGCCGAACCCGGCCGGAATCGAACCGAACAACGGGATATCCACCACGCTCCGGCGGGCGGACGCGAACGGGTCCACGAGCCGGAGCGAGCGGGCCTTGCCGGGTTCGGACTGGAGGCAGCCCTTCTGCCGCAGGAGCCGGATGTGGCTCGTGACGGAGTTCGGGCTGCGAAAGCCAAAGTAGTCGGCAATCTCCTGAAAAGTGGGCGTCGTGCCGTGGTCGCGCTGCCGGTTCCGGATGAAATCCAGAATCTGCTGCTGTTTGGGGGTCAGGGTGGGCATACTGTATATCCGGACAGTATTGGGTCGGGGCCGCCTGTCAAACGCGAGTTGTTCACAAAGCGATGGAAGACCGCCTCCAAGCTGGAGGCGGCACGTTGGGAACGGACTGTCGTTGACCGACCCCTCGTGGTTGAATGCCCCCGTGCCGCCCATGCAGCAACGTCTCTGGCCCGACCCGCAACCGCTGGTCGAGCGGCTGGGCCGTGAGTTCTTTCGGGCGCTGCCGCCCGCGCCCGGTGTGTATCTCATGCAGGATCGCGCTGACGTGGTGTTGTATGTCGGCAAGGCCAAAAGCCTGCGCCACCGGCTGGGCAGCTACCGGGTCGCCAACCCCGAGCGCATGAAGCAGCGCACCCTGCGGCTCCTGCGCCTGGTCGAACAGATCGCGTGGGAGGAATGCGCGGATGAAGCGGCGGCGTTGCGCCGGGAGTCGGAACTGTTGCTCAGCTTGAAGCCCCGGTTCAACCGGGCGGGTGTCTGGCGCGGGCCGGATCGTTTCCTGGGCTGGCGCACGCGACCCGAGGGACTGGAACTGGTGGTCGTCGAGCAAGGGGAAGCGGGCGCGGATGACTGGCAACGGGCGGGACCGTTCGGCGGTCAGGCGCGGCATCTGCACCGGGCGCTGGTGCGGTTGCTCTGGTGCCGTCTGCATCCGGTGGCGGGTCTGGCCGGGATGCCCGCCGGTTGGTGGCGCGGCGAGCATGGGTCGCGCGTGCTTCTGCCGCACGCCGATGCCGGACTCACCCACGAACTGGGTCACCACCTGACGGCGTTGATTAACGCCGGGGATGACTCGTTGGTGAGTTCATTACCGCCCGTGGCGGCTCCCTTCGAGCAAGCCTTGCGGGATGAGGATGTCGAATATGTGACGAAGCATCTGGCGGGGCGTGAAGCGGTGGGCGCGGTGGTTGATACGCCAGCCGAATCTCCACTGGGTTGCCTAGCACCAGTCCCCTGGCTCCAACACTTCCGCGATGGTGTTGAGCGCGTTGCCCTCCAACCGGTTGTTGATGAAGATCAGTGCGCGGACCAAATCCCCGCCGGTAACCGCCAGCGCGAGCTTGATCAACGCCGCGATGACCTGATCGCGCTCTCCCAACCACCAAAAACGGTACCCCTTTTTTAACCTCCAAAATCTCATAATTAGGTTGGTTGTACCGGCATCGAGATCAGCAGCTTCATTGTCGAGAACGTGTCTGTCCCCCCGGAAGTGGAGCAGGCGATTGACAAGCGCAGCAGCCTGCAGGCGATCGGCAATCTGAACGGCTCTGTGAAATTCCAGATGGCCGAAGCGATGACCAAGGGTGGTGGCGAAGCCGGTGGCATCGCCACCACCGCAGCCGGATTGGGCGCGGGCCTCGCGATGGGCCAGCAAATGATGGCCGCAATGGTATCGGCGCAAACGACGCCATCCGCCGGGCCGGCCGGGGGTGCGGTAGTGTCGGCAGGGATTCCCGAATTGCTCGGCGTGGGCGAAGTCGCCGTTGCTCTTGGCGTTGGCGAAACGGATGTCTTGGCAACACTCGAAGCGGGCGATCTCAAGGAAAAGAAGATTGGCTCAACGTGGTGCGTGGCAAAGACGGCCCTGGATGAGTTCTTGAAGTCCTGAATCGACCGAATCAAACACCCTGCGAATCTCGGTAGCCAGTCACGACCTCCGGCTTTGCGAGAAAGCGAGGTAGCCGAAGCTCATACTGTTTCCGCTGTGATTTCTTCTGTCTTCCATGCCTGAAGCCATCGCGCAAAAGAAATTCTCCTGCCCGGCGTGCGGAGCTGCGGCGGAATGGAATCCCGGCAAGCAGGCGCTCGTCTGTCCGTTCTGCGGCACGACGTCGCCCGCGCAAATGAAGCTGGATGCCGCCGGTGAACAAGTCATTAAGGAGCATGATCTGGTCGCGGCGATCCGCAATATCCCCGACGACAAACGCGGCTGGCAGGCGAAGAAGACGTCCGTCAAATGCCAGAGTTGCCAGGCCATTTCGGTGTTCGATTCGGAACGCGTGGGGCAACGCTGCGATTTCTGCGGTTCCGCCGCCCTCGTGCCGTACGAGGAGATCAAGGAGGCGTTCCGCCCGGAAAGCCTGCTCCCCAAACAGATCAGCGAAACCCAGGCGCGCGACAGCGTACGGAAGCGGTAGCGGTGCCCCGCCTCAAGCACCTCTATGCCTCCCTATGACCACTTTCGTTCAAC
>CAYXDZ010000011.1:0-18391 GCA_964463815.1 uncultured Verrucomicrobiota bacterium
CGCTGAATTCTCGCAGACGCATGAAGCTTGGGAAACCAGCGGTCGCGCAACTTCAGCGCCGGCCACTCGATCAAGCGGCCCAGTAGGAATCCGACGAGCAACGACCCCGCGAGATAAGCCAGCAGCCAGGTGTTGGGAGTGAGTTTGACGGCCAGGGTGGCATCCAGCACGCGGGCGACGGGCAGATGCCAGAGGTAGATCGAGTAGGAATAGAAACCAATCCGGGCGACGCCGCTCGCAAGTAGGTTTGGTTGCCGGTCCTTAGCCGTTGCCGCGACGAGAACGAGCAGCATCCCGCCCAACGCGAACACGCTGAACCCGATGACGTGCATCCAGCGGTCGGCTTCCAGGGAGAAAAACAACGTCGGTGTGAGGAGCGCCAACCCCAGCAGCAGCAGTTTCCCCCGATGCGGCCGGGCCAAAGCTTCAAGCTGCGTGCGCTGGAAATGCCAGAACCAGGCGAGCAACACGCCGAACATCAGCGAATCAATGCGCAGATGAGTGGGGAAAAGCTGGCGCTGGAGATCGAATGTTCCGCCGGTCGCGGCCTGCCAGCGGAGCAGGGGACAGACAATCAACAGCGCCCCACCAAACCAGGCCAGCGGGAGAAATGGATTCTTGCGGCCGCCGCTGGCACACACCCTCAACCCACACAACAGGGCCAGCCCCAGATAAAAATGCTCCTCCACCGCCAGCGACCAGGTGTGCCGCCACTCGGGCTGCCAGTAGTTTTGGAGGAACAGGAACTCACTCAACAGCCGGGCGACATCAAAGCCCCGCCCGGAAGCCCATTGACTGAGGAAAACGAGGAGCCACAGGAGGTAAAAGGCGGGGTAAATCTTGAATCCCCGGCGGATCAGAAAACGCCCGGCCGCAAAGTTACCCGTGCGTCGCCACTCTTCAAACACCAGACCGGAAACCAGAAATCCGCTCAACACAAAGAACAGGTCCACGCCCACCCAGCCGCACCGGTACCAGTAACCGACGACGGTTTGGAACGGCTCGGGCAGTTGGGGGGTGTGCTCGATATGACGGCCCAGCACGAGCAGCACCGCCACGCCGCGCAGCACATCGAGTTGGTGATTTCGCCGGTCGGTTCTGGCCGCGCTGGTGGCGGGCTTGGTTGCCCCATCCGGCGGGATGTTCTCACCCTGGGCCGCGCGGCCATTGGGATGGGAAGCATCGTTCACGTGCCTCTCTTACCCGTCCCTGTGCCGCATGGCAAAATTTCAATTCGCAGGGCAATGATCAGTTCATGAACCTGATCCCGAACAAAAAAGAATCCGGCGGCCATGCTTATGCGTTCATGACCGCCGGATCAGTTTACAACTTCGAACCGGGTGCCAGCCGGTTCGGATAACCCAAACGAATAAACCACTAAAGCCAATCCGACACCCGGCCCGGCGGTTTGTTCATTTAATTTACTTCGACCCGTCATTATGCGTCGTCGTGGCGTACTGGCGGCCCGCTCCCCGAGGGGACGGCTCGATTAATCGCTCAAATTTTCACCCGGAATTCCTCGCCCCGCTTCAACGACAGGGCGAAGCCGGCGAACAACTGCGGAACCTGCTGGAGATCCTTCAGGTGGATCATTTCCACGGGTGAATGCATATACCGGTTGGGCAGACTCACAAGCCCTGCCGGGATGCCGCCGCGCGTCCAGAAAATTCCGTCCGTGTCGGTGCCGCTGGTGTTGGAAACGGCTTCGTGCTGCACCGCGAGCTTCAGCTTCTTTGCCACCGCCTCAATGCGGGCGGTGACCTCCGGATGACTCGACCCGCCGTGCGCGACGGTCGGTCCCTTGCCGAGTTTCACGTCGCCGTGGAGCGGCTTGCTCACCTGCGGGCAGTCGGTGGCGTGCGTGACATCGATCACCAGCGCCACGTCCGGCTTGAGTGTATAGGCGATCTGTCGCGCGCCGAAAAGGCCGGTCTCCTCCATGATGTTGCTGACGGCGAGCACTTCGGCTTTGAGCTTCTTGCGATCCGCCGCGAGCAGGCGGAGCGCCTCCGCCACGGACCAGGTGCCGATGCGGTTGTCAAACGCCCGCGCGACGGCGATGTCATTCCGGAGCAACTCGAACTGATCGGTCAGCGTGAGTGGATCGCCGATCTGAATCAGCTTGAGCGCCTCTTTGCGGCTGTTCACGCCAATGTCGATGAAGAGGTCGTCCATCTTGGGCACCTTCCGGTCGCCTTCGAGCTTCGTGAGGTGGGGGGCGATGTTGCCGATCACGCCGTTCACCGGGCCTTGTTTCGCGTGAATTGTCACCCGCTGGGCGCGCATGATGGCCGGGTCCACACCGCCCACCCGGCGCACGTAGATGAAGCCGTGGTCGTCGATGTAATTGACCGTCATGCCGATCTCGTCCGCGTGGCCGGCCAGCATGAGGCGCGGCGAACCGCCCTTGTTAAGGACGGCGACGGCGTTGCCGTGGGCGTCGGTGAAGGTTTCGTCGGCGAACTCTTTGACGTAGTTCAACCACACGCGCTGGCCGCGAAATTCATGGCCGGTGGGGCTGGGGGTGTTGACGAGTTCTTTCAGGAAATTCAGGGAAGCTCCACGCATGGCCCGATTACGCCGGGCGACCAACCGAACTGGCAACAGGAAAATGAACCCTGAAAAATGAGCCGCTAACCGATGCCCCGGATCGACCGCAACGACGGGGAGCGAATGCTTGCCAGCCTGGATCAAACACCGCTTAATCGACGCCATCACGAGCGAGACTCCGGGCAGTTCGATTTACACGATGAAGAAGGCCCTGCTTTTTCTGCTGCTCACAACGGCCGCCCTGACCGGGGTGATCTATTTCACCGCGGATCGCCGGCAAGGGTGGGTCGAGTATGCCGATGGTTCCCGGGCGCGGTTGCTGAAAGCGCATGGCTGTGCGCATGAACCGCCGCCCCTCCTCGGGCAGCCGTGGTCACGGCTCGCGCAGAAGCTGCCCGCGAACCGACTCGGATCTCCGATTCGCGAGTGGGTCGTCGGTTCCACCGGAGGTGAGGGAAGATCATGGCATCACGTGCCGGTTGAAACGAACGGACTCCATTTGTGGTTCGAGTTGAGCGGCTCCACCGCAGTAGGAACTGGTGGTGGTTTTACTTTGACCAAGCTGGATGGCGCGATCACCGACGCCGAGGGCTGGCTTTGGCTCAATCATGGCAAAGCCAACTCCAGGGGCACGCTATTTGGAAGGCAGCTTGATTTGTATGGCCTCGACTTCAGCGCTTTTCCCAGGTGGCAGCAGGAACTGGAAGTTGAAATATTTCAAGGCGATCAAGCTCCAGTTTTGTTCGGATCGCACCTCGTCTCGAATCCCGATTACCTGCGGGTCGCACCCACCAATTGGAATGTGAAACCCCTGCCGCAAACCGTCATTCAGTCTGAACTGGAGGTCACCTTGGAGACGCTGACGTTTCGACCGCATTGGCGGAAGTCCGCCGAGGCCGTGCTCCAAGGCCATTGGGCACCCATTTTCGAGCCTATTTTGAGCGTGGTTGAGCAGCCGGCAGCCGGCAAGATTCCTGACTTATGGCACAAAGTGCAGCAGTCGGTGTTTGATAACTTCGGAAACAGTTCACATCAAGGCCTGCCCCCGCGCCGTCCGGGCAGTGACTTGGTGCCGCCCATCCAATGGCGCATTGCGGTGGAACTGGTGGGGGATCATCGCAGCCGGCTCGCATCCAATGCATTTGTCGCCCTCCCGGCCGGGGCTTTTCCTCCACCCGGAGAACACTTGAGAGTGGCGGGCGACGGGCAGGAAATCGGCGGCGTTTCCGTAATCGAAGTGTTATTGCTTGGACCCGGATCGGCCGGGTTCAGCAAACTGGCTTTGATCACCAACAAGCCACCTGGTGCCGCTTTTAGTGAGGGTGTCTCTCGTTCCTTCAGTGTTACAGACCACGGTCAGGGAAATCGTGTGGAGACCCTGACGTTAAGTTCCGCGAGCCCGTTTCTGGTGGCTTCGCTGAAAGGTGCGCTCGGCGGCTTGTGGTTCAGTTGCCGGGCGGTAAATGTCCGCAGCGGCGAGGTTCGCTGGCTGGGCACTTACGCCTCACCAGCAACGGCTCCACGCTTTGAACGCGTGTTCGACGATCGCGGGCATGTTTGGTTTAGCTGCCAGCAGCTCGCGACGAACGAGAACTGGAACTTCACTTTCGGCATTCACCAACCGCGCGAAGTCAACTTCTTCATCGACCGGCCGGAATACACCAAGACTGAATGACTGCGGCTGGCGGTTTAGCGCAAAGTTGTCACTTGGCAGGAATTTGCGATCTGGCAGGATGCCCGGCATGAAGCTGATCCAGGGTGTCTGCATTCTCGCCAGCTTGGGTACTTGCGGCTGCGCACATATCGACTTTTGGGGCAGCGACGACGACGATCACCACCATCACCAGCGCGCGCCCTCGCGCTCCGTACCGTTGAGCGATGTCATGAAGCAATCTCAGGCCGCGCCGCCCAAACCGCCGGCTGAAAAGCCGGTGCAACTGGTCGCTCTGGGAACGCTCGCCGGATTTAATCTGGATCAAGAGGAAGCTCCGGACTCGGGAGCGGCTTATGGAGAGGCCGACTGGAATGAAAGCCAACCGCCGCCGCGCGGGCAGGACTACAATACCCATTTGGTGTTTGATGCCAGTCATGCCCGCAGTTTTTCGGGTGAACTGGAGTCCGTCACCCGGTTTGCGCTTGGAATCGGCGGCGAAAGCGACCGCAACTTCGGAGCTCTGTACGTGGCGGGCGGACCAGCCTACTTCAAATCCGGCGGCGTGGCTCGCGAGGCCACCAAGCTCGCCCATGCGTTGGATTTAGGATTCTCCTACCGGCGTTACCTGAGCGATCCGTCCGAGTTTGTGAGCCCTTACTTGATGTTGAACGGTGCCTTCGAGGCGTTGCGCTGGCGGTATGAGAACGCCGTGGTCGTGGATGGCGAAGCGTTCGCCGGCGACACCGTGCTGGGGGCGGTGGGGCAGGCGGGCCTCGGCCTGGCCTTCAACCGCAGCGAACGGGTCACCTTTTTCACCGAAGGCTTCGTCGGCGGCACGTATTACGCCAACCGGACCATCGAAGGCTTCGCCAATGATCTCTTCGACAGCCACGGTTTCTGGGGACTCCGCGCCGGAATGCACGTGAAGTGGTGAACGTCAGTCAATGCGACGTACCCCAACAGCGGTTTGCTGATCGGGCCATCTCTTCGCCGGCATCTCCCCGGTTGACCCGTCGGCCAAAGCTGGCCAGACTTTTCCCGTGAGCGCCGATTCCAAGCCGTTGATCATCGCCGGTCGTGAATTCTCCTCCCGCCTGATGGTGGGCACCGGGAAGTTTTCCTCTCCGGAAGCCATGCGTTCGGCACTGGCCGCCAGCGGCGCGGAAATCGTGACCGTCGCGCTGCGACGCGCGGACCTCTCCGGGCGCAAAGATCCCTTCGCCAACATTCTGGAATTCATTGATCCCGACCGCTACCTGCTGCTGCCGAACACCAGCGGCGCGATGAATGCGGAGGAAGCTGTCCGCCTCGCGCGGCTCGCGGTGGCCGCCGGTCTGCCCAAATGGGTGAAGCTCGAAATCCATCCCGATCCGCGCTACCTGCTGCCGGACCCGATTGAGACGCTCAAGGCGGCCGAGATCCTCGTGAAGGAAGAGTTTGTCGTGTTGCCGTACATCAACGCCGATCCCGTGCTGGCCAAGCGGTTGCAGGAAGCCGGCACCGCGACGGTGATGCCGCTGGGCTCGCCCATCGGCTCAAATCGCGGCCTCCAGACCCGCGACCAAATCCAGATCATCATCGAGCAGGCCACCGTGCCGGTGGTGGTGGATGCGGGCATTGGAGCGCCGAGCCACGCGGCGGAGGCGATGGAACTGGGCGCGGATGCGGTGCTGGTAAATACCGCGATTGCCGTGGCCGCTGATCCGGATCGCATGGCCGGCGCATTCAAGCAGGCGGTCGAAGCGGGCCGCACGGCGTTTGAACTGGGGCTGGCGGAGCAACGACTGGAGGCGAGTCCCACCAGCCCGCTGACGGCGTTCTTGAATGCTTGATCGAACCGGCCTGGCGCGGTTGCTGTTGAAATGAAGCAAAAGACCCTCTCCCCATCCCGCGTGCGCGAACTCCTCGCGGTGGGCCAACAGCGGCCCGTGCTCGTGCTGGGCGATCTCATGCTCGACCAGTTCATCTGGGGGCGTGTCGATCGCATTTCGCCGGAGGCACCCGTGCCGGTCTTTGAGTTTCAGCGCGAGAGCTTCATGCCCGGCGGTGCGGCCAATGTGGCCCGCAATCTCGCGGACCTGGGCAATGCGGCCGGTTTGATCGGCCCGTTGGGGCGCGACCAGGAGGGGACGATGTTGAAGTCGCTGCTGGAGCAAGAGGGGGTAAATTGTCGTGGCTTGTTCGCCCAGTCCAAACGGCCCACCAGCATCAAAACCCGCATCGTGGCCCAGCAGCAGCAGATCGTCCGGGTGGACCGCGAGGTGCGCACGGCCATCGACGACGCGACGGTCAAGCGCGTGCTCGGGCTGGTGGCGAAGCGGTTGCCGCAGACGGCGGCGATCATTCTTGGCGATTACGGCAAGGGGGCGATCACCCAGCCGCTGCTCGACGGGTTGAAAGAACTTTGCCGCGCGCACGGCGTCTGGATCAGCCTCGATCCCAAGCCGGTTCATCGGGTGGACATCTCCGGGCTGTCGCTCCTCACGCCCAATCGCAAGGAAGCCTTTGAGCTGGCCGGGATGGAAGACGGACCCAAGGCCGGTCACCCGCTCGAGGACAAGGGATTGATGCAAGTCGCACGCACCTTGCAGCGCCGCCTCAAACCGGCCTTGTTGCTGATCACACTGGGCGAGCAGGGGATGCTGCTATGTCGCAAAGGGGAGAAGCCTTTTCATGTTCCGACCACGGTGCAGGAAGTCTTCGACGTGTCGGGTGCGGGGGATACCGTGATCGCCTCTTTCACGTTGGCGATCGCGGCCGGTGCGTCACCCGTCGAGGCGGCGATCTTTTCCAATCACGCAGCCGGCGTGGTCGTGGGCAAGATCGGCACCGCAACGTGTTCGCCACGGGAATTGCTCGCGAGTTTCGCCGGATAAGGCTGAAGGTCATGGACAAAGTCACCGCTGAAACCATCCGCGCGATGAAAGGCCAGGCGAAGATTCCGGCCCTGACCGCGTATGATTATCCTTGGGCCAGGCTGCTGGATGAAGCGGGCGTGCCACTGATCCTCGTCGGCGATTCCCTCGGCATGGTGGTGCTGGGATATCCTGACACGACGCACGTCACGATGGTGGAGATGCTGCATCATGTCCGGGCGGTCGGCCGCGCGAAGCCGAGTGCTCTGGTGGTGGCCGATCTGCCGTATCGCAGTTACGACACTCCGGAGACCGCCCTGGCCAACGCGCGCCGGCTGGTCGAGGCCGGGGCTGAAGCCGTCAAGGCCGAGGGCGGGCGGGACATTGCTGAGCAAGTGAGGGCGATTGTTAACGCCGGCATTCCCTTCCTCGGTCACTTGGGCATGTTGCCGCAACACGTCGTCGAGGAAGGTGGCAAGTATCGGATCAAGGGCCGGACGGAGGAACAACGCGCCGCCTTGCTGGCGGATGCCGATGCGCTGGTCGCGGCGGGTGCGTTCGCCATCGTGCTGGAACTGGTGACGCCGCCCGTCGCGCAGGAATTAACGGCCCGCATTCCCGTGCCGACCATCGGGATCGGGAGCGGGCCGGACTGCGACGGGCAGATTCTCGTGACGCACGATCTCGTCGGCGCCTTTCCCTGGTTCACGCCCAAGTTTGTCGTGCCCCGAACGCGGACGGGCGAAGCCATTCGTGGCGCGGTCAACGAATGGATGAAGGAGTTGCTATGAAGCGCGGCAAACTCTCCCATATCGATGCCCGCGGCGAGGCGAGCATGGTCGATGTTTCGGCCAAGCCGGTCCTGCTGCGCGAGGCGGTGGCCCGTGGTGAAATCCGGCTGGCCAGGGAAACCCTGCGGCTCATCGAATCGAATCAGGTGGCGAAGGGCACCGTACTGGCGACCGCGCGCATCGCCGGCATCCAGGCGGCCAAGCGTTGTGGGGAATTGATCCCGCTCTGTCATCCGTTGCCCCTCACGCATTGTGAAGTGAACTTTGAGCTGCCAAAGACGCACGACCGCATCGTGATCACCGCCTCGGCGAAGATGGCCGCGCAGACGGGCATCGAGATGGAAGCGCTCACGGCCGTGTCCGTCGC
This sequence comes from uncultured Verrucomicrobiota bacterium, assembly GCA_964463815.1. Taxonomy (GTDB): domain Bacteria; phylum Verrucomicrobiota; class Verrucomicrobiia; order Limisphaerales; family RI-55; genus RI-55. Next base: position 8,218 of record CAYXDZ010000011.1, read on the forward strand.
GGCGCTCACGATTTACGACATGTGCAAGGCGGCGGACAAGCGGATGCGCATCGGCGCGATCAAGCTGGTCGCCAAGACCAAACGGCGCGTCACGCCCTGAGCTTCAGGCCGTGGTTCGCCGCCGCCTGCAAGGTCGTTTTCGGTTCGACATGCTGGATCACCCGCCAGCCGCGCTCCGCGCCAGCGGCCACATTCTCCGGCTTGTCGTCGATGTAGAGGATGGCGTCCCCGCGCCGGCCGGTGACGTTTTCCACCACTTTGTAAATTTTCGCCTCGGGCTTCATCGCCCCAACTTCATGACTGTAAACGTAGGCGTCAAAGCCGCTGAAGAATGGAAAAGCCGACCGAATGTGCCGTACGGCCAGTTCGTTGGTGTTTGAGAAGATGACAGTCGGAACGCCGCATGTGCGCAACTCGCCTTGCCACGCAATCATCTCGTCGATAGGGGAGAAGATGTCGCCAAACTCGACCGCGAAATCGTCCAGCGTTCCCTGATAGCCGGTCAGTTGCCGGACCTGCTGGAAAAATTCGGCCGTGGTGATGCGGCCGGTCTCGTATTCAACCAGCAGTGTTGACTGATCGAGCCGTGCGACGACAGCCTCCAACGAGATGCTCGTCCGCGCCCGCAGGCGGTTGGCCACGAGCGAATAGTCGAAGTCCACGAGAACCTTTCCCAGATCGAAAACCACGACTTCGGGTGCGGACAACGACATGCGGGAAAGCATGGAGTTCTTGCCGCTTCCTGGCCAGCGCGGATAAGGGGGCGTCTCTGGTGGCTTGAAGCCCAACGCGGCGTCACGAATGCCCGACCCCAAATGGCAGGGGGCAGGGTGAAGCAGATCAAATTATCAGATCATGAAAAAATTTGTTGGACCGGAGGGGGACCGGAGGCTTCAATGCCCACGTCCACCGACCAAATGAAACGTTGCCACCGCAGGTGTATTAATTGCGGCCCGGCTCCAGTGCCCCAGGCGCTCCCGGACAGGCTAGCTGTTTGCCAAAGTGGTGATCGGGATTGGTTGCGCAACCAGTTTCGCCAAACCTTTTCCACCCGGGAGGATTTCCATCATGCACCGGCAGTTTGAATTCTTGATCCGGTTCAGCAATTTCAACCGGCGCGATCTCGCCCGGTGCATCGACAAACTGCCGCGCCGCCCGGACGCACGCTCGGGCAACCCCCACTTCGAACTGCGGCTTGAACCCGACGGCTTCTACTTTCACGACCTGGCGAGATCCGATTTCAGCGCCCGCATGTTGCGGGTGGTGCTGGAACTGGCCCTGGAGCATTCGGAGGTGCAAATAGAGGGGTTTGGGTCAGGCAACGGCGACACCCGTGGTCCGGCATCGGTCAGCGGGTCGGCGGAATTCGACAAATTGCTGACGAAGTATCGGCGTACGGCGCTGCCGCCCGGGCTGGGTGGCTCAAGCGAATCACCGACCCGGTCGGAACTGGAGGCGTGAGGTCGTCGCGGGCGGCAATCCGCGACAAGTCAGGCAATCAACTCGCGGACCACGTTGCCGTGGACATCCGTCAGACGGAAGTCGCGGCCCTGCGCGCGGAATGTGAATTTCTCGTGGTCGAAGCCGAGCAGGGCGAGGATCGTGGCGTGCAGATCGTGGACATGCACCGGCTTCTCCGCCGCGGCAAATCCAAATTCGTCGGTCGCGCCGTGAACATATCCCCCCCGCACGCCGCCGCCCGCCAGCCACATGCTGAAACCGTAATGGTTGTGGTCGCGGCCGTTGATCTTGCCGGCGTTTGAGCCCGGTTGCGGGAGTTCCACCGTGGGCGTGCGTCCGAATTCTCCGCCCCAGATCACCAGCGTATCGTCCAGCATGCCGCGCTGTTTGAGATCTTTGAGCAGCGCGCCTATCGCCTGGTCTGATTCCTTCGCCAGCCGGCGGTGGTTGACCTCAATGTCATCATGGTTGTCCCAGGGCTGGCCGGCACCATGCCAGACTTGCACGAAGCGCACGCCCTTCTCCAGCAACCGGCGGGCGACCAACAGTTGTCGCGCCTGGGTGCCTTCGCCATACATCGTGCGGATATGATCCGGCTCCTTCATAATGTCGAAGGCGTCGGTGGCATCCATCTGCATCCGGTAAGCCAGCTCGAAGGACTGAATCCGGGCCTCGATCTGGCCATCCTCGGAACGCTTTTTCTGGTGGCGGGCGTTCAACTGCTGAAGGAGATCGAGCTGGGCGCGTTGTTCGGGCAGCGAGGTGTAGCCGTTCTTGATGTGCTCGATGAGCTTCTCGATGCTCGTGTGTCGCGTGTCGATGTAGGTGCCCTGGTAAACGCCAGGCAGAAAGCCGGACTGCCAGTTCTGCGATTCCTGAATCGGGTAGCCGCCGGGGCACATCGAGATGAACCCGGGGAGGTTCTGATTCTCACTGCCCAATCCATACGTGACCCACGAACCCATGCTGGGACGGACCAGTCGGGCCTCGCCGCAGTTCATCAGCAGCAGCGAGGGCTCATGGTTCGGGACGTTGGCTTTCATCGAGCGGATGACGGCGATGTCGTCGATCGATTCGGCCACGTGCGGGAACAATTCGCTGACCTCGATGCCGCTCTGACCGTATTTTTTGAAAGCGTAGGGTGATTTGTAGGCGGCTCCGGTTTTTCGCTCGGTCCGCAACTGGAGCGGGATCTCCTTGCCGTGATACTTCTCGAGCAACGGTTTCGGATCGAAGGTATCGACATGCGACGGACCGCCATTGGCGAAAATGTGAATCACCCGTTTCGCTTTGGCCGGAAAATGCGGCTGCCGGGGTGTCAGCGGGGAAGTGAAGGCGGAGGCGGAACCAGCGTTGGCGGCCGGGGTCAGAAGCTGATTCATCATGCCGCCCAAACCCAGCGCCCCCATGCCCATGCCGCAGCGGTTGAGGAATTCACGGCGGGTCAGCGCCAGGTGCTCGGGATTGAACGGATGATGACTCATGGGCTTACGGACGAACTCTACACCTGATTTCTTCGGTTGGAAAAGCGGGAATTTCACACCGCACGCGATTCATCCAGGGACAATTACTGATCCAGCGCCAACCACGGGACCAAACTCCCGCATAAATTTCTCAGCGTTTCATCACAAACTCGTCGTAGCTCATCAGCGCGCTCATCAACAAGGTCAGCGCGGCGGTGTCGGCACTCTGAAGCTCCTCGGGGGTGGGGTGCTCGCCGATGGTCAGCACCTGGGCCACTCGTTCAGGGCGTTGCACAAACAGCTCCCGCTGACCTGCAAATTGTCGGCGCAGAATTTCATCCTCGCCCAAGTCCTGCTTGCGTCCGGTGATCGCAAGGAATCCCTGTTCGAGGCACTTGCCGACGTCGCCTTCGTGGTGTTGCCACAGATTGAGCGCGAGTACACGCGCGGCTTCGATGAACTGCGGGTCGTTCAGCAGCACCAACGCCTGCATCGGTGTGGTGGTCGGTTCGCGTAGCGCCGTGCAGACTTCGCGGGCCGGGGCATCGAAGGTGGTCATGGACGGCGGCGGGGCGGTGCGCCGCCAGAAGGTATAAAGGCTCCGGCGGTAGAGTTTTTCGCCTTTGTCCTGCGTGTAGGTCTTGCCCGTGCCGGCTTCCTCCCAGAGCCCGGCGGGTTGATAAGGCTTCACGCTGCGACCACCAATGTCGGGCGTCAGCAAGCCGCTGATCAACAACGCTTGATCGCGCAACTGCTCGGCGGACAACCGGTGCTTCGGCCCACGCGCGAGCAACTCATTGTCCGGATCGCGGGCGAGCAACTCACCGCCCGCCCGCGAGGTCTGCCGGTAGGTGTGGGAACTGGCGATCAAACGGTGCAGTTCCTTTACGTCCCAGCCGTGCGCCATGAACCAGCCGGTCAGCCAGTCGAGCAACTCCGGGTGCGTGGGCTGCGCGCCCTGCGAGCCGAAATCCTCGATCGTCGCCACCAGCCCGCGGCCGAAGTGTTGCAGCCAGACGCGATTTACCAGCACGCGCGCCGTAAGGGGATTGCGTCGGTCGGTGAGCCACCGTGCCAACCCAAGCCGGTTTGCCGGCAAGTTGGAATCGAAGGGCAGGATGCCGGCCGGCGTCGTCGGCTGCACTTCCTCGCCGGGCGCGTCGTAGGCGCCACGTCGCAGGAGATGGGTGACCCGGCGTCCGGCCATTTCCTGCATAACCATGATTTCGCGCAACGAATTGGCGAGCTGGTTTTCCTGCTCGCGCAAGGCCTGAAGCTCCGCGAGCTGCGGGGCCAGTTCAGCGGACAATTCCGGCAACGCCAGGCACCGGTCATACACACGAAGGTCGTCGATCAGACCGCCTTTGAAACCGTTGTCGCGAAAGCGTGCGCCGAGCGTGAGATGAATCCCGTTCGCATCGCCTTCGCCCCATTCCGGACGGTTGTGAATCTCGCGAAACAACTGGTCGCGCACGGTCTCGGTTGGGGCACGCTGCCCGTTTACATAAATGCCCAGTCCGGCGGCCCGGCTGGAGCCATCATACGTCAGCGTAATTTCGACCCACTCGTTGAGCGGCAGTTTTTGGTCGGCGCGCACGGCCACGGCGTTGCCCGGCCAGAAATGAATGAGTCCGAAGAATGGCCGGCCGTGATCCAGCACCAGTTCATAGCCGCGACTGCCGGAGTCCGTCCACGCTTGCGAACGATGCAGCACCACGGCCCGGTCCTGTTCCTCGGTGCGATTCAACCAAAGTGAAATGCTGAATGGATCGGTGCGGCCGAAGTGCCCGACCGTTTTGCACACGACGCTGTTGTCGCCGCTGAACTGCACGGCCTGACCCGCGCGGCCGGCCACCAGTTGCGGGCTGTCATGAAATTCCGCCGCGTTGGTCGAAACGAGATTCGGCGAGCGATTTCCTTCCAGTTCATCAAAGCGAAAGGCGGCCTGCAGCCCGGCGGGCATCGCAGCCGCCGCCGCTGTTGGCCAGGAGGGCCGTTCAATCCGATCCAGCGGCTTCAAGGCGGCCGCCAGTTGCTGCTCCTGCTCCGCGATGCGCCGCTTCAACTCCTGATGCTCGCGCTCCTGTTCGCCATTCTGATATAGGGCCATCGTGGGATTCGGTGTCGCCCGGGTGAAGTGCGAGTAGAGCCCGGATTCGTCAATGTTGTTGAAGAAGGCCGACAGCGAGTAGTAATCGCGCTGCGAAACCGGATCGTACTTGTGATCGTGGCAACGCGCGCATTCGAGGGTGAGTCCGAGGAAGGCGGTGCCGAAGGTGTGGACGCGGTCGCTCACGTATTCGTTCCGGAACTCCTCCTCAATGCTACCGCCCTCGTTCGTCTGGCGATGGAGCCGGTTGAAAGCGGTGGCCAAGCGTTGCTCGCGCGTGGGATTGGACAGCAGGTCACCGGCGATCTGCCAGGTGATGAAATCATCGTATGGCAAATTCCCATTGAACGCCGCTATCACCCAGTCGCGCCATGGTGAGAAATCCACCTCCACGTCCGCCTGATAACCGTACGTGTCGGCGTAGCGCGCCAGGTCCAGCCAGTCCGCCGCCTTGTGCTCACCGTATCGGGGCGAATCCAGCAACCGCGTCAACAACCGGTCGTAAGCGCCGGGCGACTCGTCCGCGACGAACGCCGCGATCTCCTCTGGTGAAGGCGGCAACCCGGTGAGATCAAAGCTCAGGCGCCGGATCAACGTGGCGCGATCCGCTTCGGCGGCGGGGTCCAGTCCGGCGGCGGCCAGCTTCTTCTGCACAAATGCGTCGATGGGGTTGCGCGCGGCCACGGAGGTGGTGACCGCCGGAACCGGCACCGCTTCCGGCACCGGGATAAAGGACCAATGCGCCTCGTACTGCGCGCCTTGTTCGATCCACGACTGGAGCAGTGCCCTTTCCTCGGGCGACAACTTGAGATTCGAGTCCGGCGGCGGCATGACCTCGTCCGGGTCGGTGGAGAGAATGCGACGCACGACCTCGCTTTTGTCCGGATCACCCGGCTTGATTGCCTGCCAGCCGTCGTCGAGCGGCTTGCGGGAATCGGATTCCAGGTCGAGGCGGAGCTTCCCCTTGCGCGCCTTTTCATCCGGCCCGTGGCAGGTGAAACAGCGGTCCGAGAGCAGCGGCCGGATCTGGTGATTGAAGCTGATCGCCGGTTCCACTGCGGACAGTCGGAAACCACCCGCCATCAGCAGGCACGCGAAACTCAGGATCAACGAAGGTCTGGCCATGTGGAGAAATTACCCGACTTCGATGCCGGGGAGAAGGGGGATATTCAGAAGGGGTAACAGAAACTCCCAAGAACCGATGATCAACCGGCCGAAGGCTATCTGTAAATCTCTTCCAAACGGTGCGTGAGTTGCCGAGCTGCGGCCCAGCCGGCTTCGACGAACAAATCGAGTACCTTGAGTAGCGCGGCGAGACAATCGGACTCTTTGCCGCCCGTGCTTTGAAAAATGTCGCGGTGGTCAGCGAGGGCCCGCTGGATGAGTTTCACGACTTCCCCCACGGCTAGCGATTCGTGCTGGAAGCCGACTGTTGAACTCGAATTTATGGCCCTTGCAGCCGTGAGAAGTACTTCGCATGGCGCGCAAGGCAGAAGGTGGTGGAGAACCAGCCCTACCAATTCGGCCACTGCCATGCTGCCGCATTTGACGGTTGCCACCAGTTGCCCCTAGCTTCGGCGCGTGTTCGAACTCGTTTCCTCCTTCCCGCCCGCCGGTGATCAGCCGGCGGCCATTGACAAGCTCGTGGCCGGGATCGAGGCAAGCCGCCCCCATCAGGTACTGCTCGGCGTCACCGGGTCGGGCAAGACGTTCACCATCGCCAACGTCATCGCGCGCGTGCAGCGGCCGACGTTGATCCTCTCGCACAACAAGACGCTGGCGGCGCAGCTTTACGCCGAGTTCAAGAGCTTCTTCCCCAGGAATGCGGTCGAGTATTTCGTCAGCTATTTCGATTACTACCAGCCCGAGGCCTACATCCCGCGCACGGACACGTTCATCGAGAAGGACTCGAGCGTGAACGACGAGATCGAGCGGTTGCGGCTCTCGACCATGAGCAGCCTCTTCGCGCGGCGCGACGTGGTGGTGGTGGCTAGCGTGTCGTGCATCTACGGCATCGGCAGCCGCGAAGATTACGAGGCGATGGTGATCCCGATGAAGATCGGCATGGAGTTGAGCCGGGAACAGTTCCTGTCGCGGCTGGTGGACATCCAGTATTCGCGCAATGACATCGAGTTTCAGCGCAGCCATTTCCGCGTGCGCGGCGACGTGGTCGAGGTGTATCCGGCCTACGCAGAGGAAGCGGTGCGGATCGAGTTCTTCGGCGAACAGATCGACCGGTTGACGCGCTTCGAGCCGTTGACCGGCAAGAATCTGGAATCGCTCGAGGCGGTGACGATCTACCCGAGCAAGCAGTTCGTCACCACGTCGGACAAGATGAAGCGCGCGATCCTCACCATCCGCGAGGAACTGGGCAATCGCATCGCCGAACTGGAGAAGGTGGGCAAGCTGCTCGAAGCCCAGCGGCTCAAGATGCGCACCGAATACGATCTGGAGATGATGGAGGAAATGGGCTTCTGCTCCGGCATCGAGAATTACTCGCGGCACATCGCCAATCGCCCGCCGGGCTCGCGGCCGCACACTTTGCTCGACTTTCTGCCGAAGGACACGCTGTTCGTCATCGACGAATCGCACGCCACGGTGCCGCAGTTGGGCGCGATGTACGCCGGGGATCGTTCGCGCAAGACGGTCTTGGTCGAGCATGGTTTCCGATTACCCAGTGCGCTCGACAACCGGCCGCTCAACTTCGAGGAATTTCAATCCATCCAGGGGCCGACGATTTACGTGAGCGCGACGCCGGCCGAGCGGGAGATCCAGTGGGCGAACGGTCAGGTGACCGAACTGATCGTCCGGCCGACGGGCCTGATAGATCCACCCATCGACATCCGCCCGCTCAAGGGCCAGATCGACGATTTGATCGAGGAAGTCCGCCGGCGCATCGACGCGAAGGAACGCTCGCTCGTGCTGACGTTGACCAAGCGCACGGCCGAGGAACTGACCGATTACCTGCGCGACATCGGCATCAACGTGCGTTATCTGCACAGCGAGATCGATGCGATCGAACGCGTGGAGATTCTGCGTTCATTGCGCAAGGGCGACTTCGACGTGCTGGTCGGCATCAACCTTTTGCGCGAAGGGCTGGACTTGCCGGAGGTTGGCCTGGTCGCGATTCTCGATGCCGACAAGGAAGGTTACCTGCGCAGCGCGACGAGCCTGATCCAGTCGGCCGGCCGGGCCGCGCGGCACTTAAACGGCCAGGTGATCCTCTACGCGGACGTGAAGACGCAGAGCATCCAGAAGTTTCTGGCGGTGTCGAATTACCGCCGCGAGCGGCAGGTCGCCTACAATCGCGAGCACAACATCACGCCGCGCAGCGTGAGCCGGCCGGTGGAGGATGGGTTGTCGAGCGCGCGCGCCATCGCCCGGAAGGACGAGTTGGTGCTGAAGGAGACCGGCGCGGACTTCGACGTGACCGAGACGATTCGTGAACTGGAAGCGGAGATGTTGACGGCGGCGAACAATCTGGAGTTCGAGAAGGCGGCGTTGCTGCGGGATCAGGTCAATGAATTGAAGCGGCGGTTTGGCGGAGCGGAGCTTTCGTCCGGGGCAACGAAAGTCAGTTACCCGAAGGCGTCCGGACGGGGCAGGGGACGGAAGGCGGTGGGGCGGAACTCGCGGTAACACAATCGTGCGAAACCGTCCGTCAGGTTGACAATTAGGACGCGCACTGCAATTTCATGGGAATGAGACGACGCAAGCTGCTTCGGCGCGGTGCTTGGTTCTTCGTTGGGTTGTTCAATGCGATTGGTTTGATTTTCGCAGCAGGCTTTGCGTTTGCGGCGGTTTCAATTTTTGAGTACGACCGATTGTGGGGAATCGTCTTCGCAGTAGCTGCATTGCTGGAATTTGGACTTCTCTGGTATTGCGCCCGAAAACTGGATCTCTGCCGTGTCCGGTGAAACGATCAGGCTCGTCGGACAACGGCGGAGCCAAGGCAATTTTCCCGCTTGAGCATCGAAAGTTCAGGTCACACTCTCTCGCCCGCACATTTTTTCCGAACATGACCGACACGAATGAACTCAAGGAGCGCCTCAAAGCGCTGATGGTCGAGCAGCTCATGCTACAGGTTCCGGCGACTGAGATCGCCAACGATCTGCCGTTGTTCGGCCCGGACGGACTGGCCCTGGACTCCGTTGATGCCCTCCAGTTGGTCGTGGTGCTGGAAAAGAACTTCGGTTTGAAGATCCAAGACACCGAAGTCGCCCGGCAAGTGATGCAAACGGTGTCGTCAATGGCCGAGGCGGTGGCCAGGCACCAGCAGGCCGCCGGGCCGGATGGTCACTCGGCCGGCGCGGTTTGAAGCAGTTGCTCGCCCAGTTCAATCCGGCGCGTGCCTTCCCGACAGCGGAAAATGCGCTGAAAGAACAGATTGTTGGGAATCCGAAAATAGTCGCCGTCATCGGTCTTGAGCGAGGTGTAGAGCAGCGTCAGGTCAATCACTCTTCCCTTCACATTCTCGGGCAGCACTTCGACTTCGTCACCGATTTGGAAGGGTCGGAAAGCCGCGAGCACGAAGGCGCAGAGGATGTTGCTCAGAAGGCTCCAGACCGCGACGAAGCCAATGGCCACCATTGCCAGCACCCCGCCGATCATCGCGAGCAGTGAGTTCAGTTGCAGTCCCCAGACGGTGAGAATAACCGACAGGGCGATGATCAAGACAGCGTAGCGGGCCACCCGCCGGATCATCAGGAACGCCATGGCGGGCACGGGAATCTTGGGCTTGATAAGCTCAAACGCCCGGCTCAGCACCACGAGGATGACGCACGTAATGACGATGATGATGCCTGACAGCAACAGGGGCCGGAGCATCCACTTGTATTCGTTCGTGAGAGATTGCCAGTCCATGGTGCTGTTGTAGGAAATCAACACCGACCGCCCAAACAAAAAATCCGTAATAAGTTCAAACGGGCACGGGCCGTCCGTCCGCGTTCAACTCATAGGCGGGCATGGCCCCGTCGCGCGTGGTGATGAATTCGGCGACCCGGCTGGCGCGTTTCAAGTTCTCCTCCGGTGTCAGATCCCGGACCAGCCAGCCGTGGAGCAGCGCGGCCAGAAAGGAATCCCCCGCGCCGACGGTGTCCTTCACCTCGACCGGTTGCGCCGGCTCCCAGTGCCATTGATC